>JAUHZF010000229.1 GCA_030426145.1 Polyangia bacterium | reverse complement strand
CGCTCATCGACGGCACCGCTGGTGCGCAGCGGACCCATGCGTCGAACCTCGTCAGCGGCTTGGTCTCGGTCGGCCTGAGCGGCGGCGACGGTCGGCACTTCGTCGACGACGAGACGACCGCGCTCGTCGAGTACGATCTGCTCGCGCTGCGCCTTCGCCCGGGCGAAGGCCGACGACGCGGCGAGTTGCAGCTTGCCCGCCTGGAGGACGACGAGCGGGTCCCCCTTCTTCACCAGGTCGCCCCGTTCGACCTTCACGTCTTTCACGTGGCCGGAGACGAGCGGCGATAGCGAGGCCTGCCGAAAGGGTTCCAACGTGCCGTCGAGACGAATCGCCTCTGCGCGCTTCTCACGAACCAGGGGGAGCGTCTTCACGGCGACCGCAGAGGTGGCGTCGGGCTGCGCCCCCACCTCTTCGACGTTCTTGGAGGAGCAGCTGCTGACCCCGAGGGCCAGCGCCATGAGCACGGTGGGTGTAATACGCGGGTAGTTCATCGTTCGTTCCGGGTGGTGCCGACGATGCGGCGAAGTTCGGCGCGGGCGAGTCGGGCATCGACGAGGGCATCGACGAGGGTGAGGCGAGAGGACAGCCATGCGTTCTCGGACTCGGCGAGCTCCGTCTGGGTTGCCATGCCCTGTGCGTGGCGCTCGCGGGTCTGCTCGAATCGCTGCTTGGCGGCGGTGGCCGAGTAGCGGGCGGTGGCGATTCCGAGCTGCGCCGCCTCGAGGTTTCCCGCTGCGACGATGACCCGCTCTTCGAGCTGCTGCCGAGCTTGGTCCTGCGCCAGCTTCTCGCGGGTGGCAGCGGCGTCGAGCTGCCGCCGCCGGGCGCCCGCCAGAATGGCGCCATCGATCGAGTACTGAAGCGCGACGGTTGCGTCCCAGGTGGCGGTGAAGCGCGCGGTCTGGGGGAAGATTCGCTGGTTTGGATTGTCGTAGTTGAGGTTGAACGACGCGCTGAGCGAAGGGAGCATCGAGGCGTCGTTCTGGGCTCGCCGCGCCTCTGCCGCGACCACCCGAGCGCGTGCTTGCGCGAGGTCGGGCGAGTGCTGGAGCGCGGCGCGCACCAGGGCATCGGTGTCGGGCACGTCTTCGGTAGGTCGAAGCGAGCCGTCGGTCTGCAGCGCGGGCAGGGGTTGGTCCGGGCCATAACCGAGCGCGTGGCGAAGCTGCGTCTCGGCGAGGCGGAGTCGCGAGGCGGCGATGCGCTCGAGCTGAGCTCGGCTCCGCTCCAGACCCTCCGCTTGCAGGACTTCGAGGCTGGTGGTGAGGCCTTGGGCCAACCGCTCTCGTGCCTCTACCGCGCGGCGCGCGGCGATCGCTCTGGCTTCGGCCACGATGTCGCGCTCGACGCGGGCGCGGGCGAGGCTCCAGTAGCTCTCAAGGGTGGCCTGGCGCACATTCAGCTCGGCCGCGTCGCCCTGCGCCGCAGCCGCCTCGGCCTCGGCTTCCGCTTGGTGCAGCGCAGGCCGTTTGCGGAAGACGAGGTCGGTGAAGTCGTAGCCGACGGAGGCGCTGAGGGAGAACTGATTGAGGATCGGCTCCTGCAGAACCGTGGCCACGGTGAAGGCTTCGGGGTTGCTCTGGCAGGCCGTGATGTCCTGGAGACAACCCGGCGTGTTGAAGGAGGTGAACGTTCCGGGGGTGATCGGACTAAGACGGGTGTAGCGGGCGCCCACGGACGTGCGGGGCAGGAACCCGAGCTGCGCCACGGTGACACCGGCGTCTGCCGCTTCTCGACCGGCGGCGGCCTGAGCGCCGATGGGGGACGTCTTGGCCGCTCTTGCGAGGGCATCGGCTTCGGACATGCCGCCCGACGCCTGCATCGACGCCGGCAAGAGCTCGCGCAAGGACAGAGCTTCACCCGCCACCGTGACGTTCGGCAGGTCGGGGGCTTCGACGGACGGAGCCGGCGGCGGGGCCGCAGGCGCCGTCGGCGGAGTGGGTGAGGGTGCCGGCGGAGGCTGGGGATTCAGACCCGTGCCGTCGAGCGGATTGGTGGGCGTGCGATCCGGGCTGGGCTGTGCGGAAGCGGTCGACGCCAAGAAGAGCAACAGGAACGTACAGGTCGCCGGGAGTAGGTTTTTGAGTGAGTGCTTACTCATTAACATGGCAGATCTGGGCGAGGTGGGGAGGGGTGTTTCAGACTGCGACCATCGCGCGAAAAGTGGTTACGAGCTCTGCGACCCGGGCGTCGAGCCCGCCTGGTTCGAGGTTCGCTTCGGCGGGAAAGAGAACGGTCGTGACCACGAGTTGGTGAAGGGCTCCGTAGAGAAGCTCGGCGAGGTGACGGGCCGGCAGGGGGCGGACACGGCCCGCAGAACACTCGAGCTCGAAGTAGCGCGCGAGCCGGCTGCGAATGGGGAAATTCGGTGAGATGTCACCCAAGTTGCGCCGGATGTCGTCGACACTGGGGCGCCCTCCGTAAGAGCAGAAGATCCTTGGGATGAAGTCGCTGAGATAGCGGGCGATACCGTCGGCGATGACGGCCATGTTCTCGGCCAGGTCACCCGTCCCGGCACGCTCGAGCATGCCGTCGTACCAGGGCCCGGCGAGCGCCGGCGGTTCCATGGCCCGATCGAACATCGCCTTCTTGTTGCCGAACCGCTTGAAAAGGGTGCCCTCGCTCACTTTCGCGCGGGACGCGAGCTCGGTGGTGGGCACGGACGGACCGAGCTCCAGGAAGGTGCTTCGGAGCGACTCGAGCAGATCCTCGTCGTCGATGACTCGGGGGCGCGCCATGGTCGGGTTAGTATGTGGGCACTCACTAACCAGTCGTCAAGCAACAAAATGACGGCACGCTCGACGCCCACCACGTCGTGGGCGCCGAGCTTCGGTGCTCGAGGGACGCGCTACGGCGGACGGTCAGATGATGAGACGCACACCGCCGAGCTCGGCGATGTTGTGCGGGAACCGGTCGCCGGGGGTGCCGAGGAACATGTAGTTCTTGGGCACACCGAGCTCGCGCGAGAGCTTCTCGATGAGCTCGGGACCGAACTTGCCCTTCACCAACACGAGGTCGATGCGCAGCTCGGGGTAGAGCTCGTCGATGACTTGGAGCTGCTCCTGGAGGTCCAAACCCTCGAGGTCGGACTCGTCGCGGAAGACGTGCACGACCTTGAGCCGGGTGGTTTGCTCGTTCTGGAGCACGTAGAGCGCCGCTCGGTTGAGGTTGGCGCGGTTGTCGCCCTTGGTGAAGAAGACGACCTGTTGGTTGTTGATCTGGTCGAGCTTCTCCGCGAGCGTCTCGTTCAGCGGCTGGATGCCGGCGCGCATGATGGCGAGCAGCACCTTGAGGATCTGAGCGCGCGCGAAGGTGAGGGCGACGACGCTCACCGCGATGACGAAGTAGACGATGAAGACACGGACGCGAACGAGGGCCGGGTAGTCGACGAGCGCATTGGCGGCGAGGCCGATGAGCACCGCGATGAGCGCAGCGGTGACGCCGACCCAGCTGGAGCGCGCGGCCCGTGGCAGGCGCCTGCGCTTGACCTTGAGCAGCATGTTGCCCACTGCAAAGAGCGCCATCACCCCGAGGAAGCTGATGGTGTAGACGCCGGCGAGGATGTCGATGTCACCCTCGGTGATGAGCACGATGGACACGCAGGTCGCGAAGAAGCCGAGGATGATCCAATGGTTCGTCTTCCTCTTCTTGTTCTCCTTGAGGAGGAACTGCGGCAGGCAGCGGTCGAGGGCCATGCGGCGCATCAGGCCGGTGACGCCGACGTAGGCGGTGAGCACGGCACCGGAGAGAACGAATACGGCATCGAAGCTGACCAGGGTCGCGAGCCACTCACCTGCACTCGTGGTTGCCATCCTTGCGAGGAAGTCCGGGGCTGCCTTCTTCACCCCCTCCTTCACCTCGTAGGCTGCCGAGAGGGGCATGATGCTCATGGCGAGCAGGCTGATGAGGGGGTTGAAGATGGCTACGGCGAACCACATGTTGCGGAGCGTCTTGGGGAAGACGCCTTTCTTCTGCTCCTCGATGAAGTTCGCCGAGGATTCGAAGCCGCTGATCCCGAGTAGGCCCGCCGCGAAACCGAAGATGATGGCCTTCCCCAACGCGCCGTCGGGGGGGCCTTGGGACCAGTTCGCCCAGAAGATGGTCGTATCGAAACCGAAGGTCCAGAACGCCGAGCCGACGAGCAGGACGAGGGTTGCGATGTGCAGCACGAAGATGAGAATGGCGACGAAGGCCGACTCGGTGATGCCGATGACACTCAGAAGTGCAAAGAAGCCCAGTAGCCCGATGGTCGCCGGGATCACGGGAAAGTGGTGCCAGAGATCCAACTTCTCACCGAAGTGATGCAAGTAGTGCATGGCCTCGCCGGCGCTGATCACCGCGGTGGCCAAGTACGACAAGATGGTGAGGCAGGCGGCGAGCGACGCGCGGAACTTGCTCGTGGTGTTGAGCAATGCGTTGTAGGCGCCGCCATTGAGCGGGAGCGCTGTGCCGACCTCCGCGTAGATGTTGCGGAAGAGATAGAGCATCGCCGCCACCGCCGCGAGGCAGAGGAAGGCGTAGGGGCCGGCCTGGATGGTGCACAGGGCCGCCACGTAGAGGCAGCTGCTCGTGATGTCGTTGCCGCAGATCGCGGTGGAGGCGAACTCGCCGAGCTTGTGGCTGACGCCGCTGTCGAGGTGACGGACCTCGACGTCTTCATCGCCGACGTCGATCCGCTCGACCGTACCCCAGCCTGCGAAGTCCTGCACCGAAGCAGGGGGGTTGTCCTCTGGGTGCAAGCTGCTCACGGCCCCTCCTGAACCGGGAGAATTGGGCGAGTCGTCGCTGCTCATCTTCGCGCGGTTATAAGCCATCCCCTCGCGGCTTGCGAGATTCAGCCCGCGGCGAGCCCAGCGCCCCAAGATCGCTTATGATCCCGCCGATGTCTTCTCTTCGTCGGCTCGGCCGTGCGCTCCTCGGTATCTCCCTCGTGAGCCTTGGGCTTGCATGCTCGAGCGACGATCCCGTGGGCGCGCCGCCCCCGCCCCAGCGGTGGAACCAAACCGGCACCTCGGGCGCCGTGGGTCGGGCTCTCGCGGCCCATGGTGATCGCGTCTACGTGGCCAACGCCACGGGATTGCAGGTATCTACCGACGGGGGCGCGACCTTCTCCGCGGCCGACGCCACTGGGTTACCGAAGGGGATCGTGCTCCAGCTCCTGGCTCCCAGCGACGAGGTGCTCATCGCTTTCGTGTGGGGCAAGGGTTTTCACCGCAGCACCGACGGGGGGGACAGCTTCACCGCGATGCCGGAGCTGGCCCTCTTCGACATCCTCGACGCTTTCCTCCAAGAGCGGCCACAGCTCTTGCCCTTCGAGATGGCGGTCTCGTCGACCGACCCGAACCATCTGGCCATCGCCGGCCCAGGGGGGCTGCACATCTCCGAAGATCAGGGCGCGACCTGGACCCTCACGCTGGCCAACCCCGGTCCGGCCGACCTCAACATGCTCTTCACCGACGTCGCCATGGAAGGCGACGTCATCTTCACTTCTTCACAGCAGGCAGCCACCTTGCTGCCTCCCGGTCTCACGAACCTCATCGCCGGAGGCGTGTTCGTGAGCCGCGATCGGGGCGCCCTGTGGGATGACCTCACCGGCGACCTGCCCGTCACCGGCGTGTCCTCGGTCGCGGTCAAGGACGGCGTGCTCTATGCGGGCGCCCTCGACGGCGGCCTCTTCCGCCACGAGGGGGAGGGCCGGTGGACCTCGCTCGGCGGGCCCGTGGACGTGGTGTCGATCGAGGCCACCGGAGGCGGCGTCGCGGTAGCGAGCGCGACCCGTGGGCTGTGGCGCTGGGAGCCGGACGGGTCATGGACCCAGGCCGGGACCGGTCCGGCAGCCGAGCTGTCCGGCCGCCATGGTCTGCTCTTCGATGGCTCCGTGCACGAGCTGGTGGAGGGGACTGGAGAGGCTCCGCCCACCCCGGCGGGCGGTACCGTCTACGTGGCGCTCTCCTTCCACGGCAACCTCTACCACTCGTACCGCGGCGACACGCCGGACGACGACGGCTACGGCCTCGACATCGACGTGATCAGGGCTTCGCTCGACTGGCTCGACCGATATCCCGACGCGCACGCCGACTGGGACATCGAGAACTACTTCTCCGTCGATGGCTGGCTCGCTTCGGATGCTCCCGACATCATCACGCGCATCCGCGACCGGGTCGCAACCGGCCAGGATGCGGTCCGGCTCATGAGCTGGAACAACGGCGCCGTCGCTTCCCAGGACGTCGAGGAGTTCACCCAGTCGATCGAGCGGGCCAAGACGAGTCTCGTCGCCGCTTTTGGGGAGTTCGACCCAGGGGTGCAGCCCCAGGAGAACATGTTCTCCCCCGATCACATCGCCTTGTACCCGCAGCTCGGCATCGAGTGGGTGACGCTGTTCAACTCGATGTCGCCCTTCACCGGGCCCCCGCTCGACGTGCCCCTCGAGGGCACCTCACTCTACAACCCCGTCACCATCACCCACGGCGACGCGTCGATGACCTACGTGCCGGTCTACAGCCACGCCGACGTGCTCGACCACGGCGGTCTGCGCGCCTGGAGCCAGCAGCTCAGCGACCTCTACCCCGGCGACGTGCTCCTCGTGATCCACTTCGACGCCGACGGGGAGACCTGGATCAACTTCGATGGTGAGCTCGAGCGCCTTCAGGGGGCCGAGCACGTTCGCTACACGACCATTCAGGACTACCTCGACACCCACGACCCGGTCGAAACGGTGCCCTTCGTGGGCGATCACGCCGACGGCATCGGCGACGGCTTCTCGTCATGGGGTGAGAAGGACATCAACCACGAGGTGTTCACCGAAGTCGTTCGCTCGCGTGAGAAGACCAACTTCGCCAAGCTGCTCGCGCCCAACGACGCCAACGTGAGCATGCTCGCGGAGCAGTCGCTCGAGCCGCGCCTGCTCGCCCTCAGTACCACCAACTACGGCCTCGCCACGCCCTATCTCCACCCCGACCGCGAGGTGAGCGCACGAGGCTTTGCGGCCGAGGCGCAATCCTTCGCCGATCAGGCGCTCGCTGCGGCCGAGGCCCTGTCGCCCGTGCCAGCTGGAACCATCGAGCTGGTCAACCCGCGACCGGCCTCGGGGGTGATGCTCGTGTCGATGGACTTCGAGGTGCCGGCCGCCGTCTACACCGACCTCACCCCGCTCGCGGTTCGACAGGGCGGCATCGAGGTGCCGGTCTGGGTCGAGGTCGTCGACGCCAATGTGGACCCGGTTCAGCTGCGCGGGCAGGCGATCCTCGACGTGGACGCCAATGGCATCACCCAGGCCATCACCTGGACCTACGACACCAACGCGCCCGCCACCGCCATGGGGAGCGCCAATACGGCAGACCTCGACAGCGTGAACCTTCCGCTCGAGCTGCCCTTCACGACGTGCAACGGAGAGACCGCTGCCGCCGTCGAAACCGATCCGGGCACCACCATGGTCGATGCCAGAGGGGTGCACGTCGAGCGTCGGGCCACCTTCGATCTCGCCCTCTGCGATGGCATGGGTACGGTCACGCGTACCCTCTCTCGGTTCGATGGCCTCGCAGGCACCATCATCGCCATCGACGCCCAGATGGGCGCCCCGAGCCGCGACCTCGACACCGAGAGCATCGCCCTCACCCCCATGGTCTGTCCGGCGGCGCTGTCGGAGATCACATGGGCCGGCTTCCGCGGCGAGTCCTTCACCCGACCGGCTCGGCAGGGGCTCGAGACGTGGAACGGGCAGACGGTCGACGGATGGCTCCGTTTCGTCTGTGCCGACGGTCCCACCGTGGGGTTGTCCCACCGCGTCGTCGACCGCACCTCGATGGGCTTCCTCCCCGTGCGCACCGACGGTGACGCTGCGCTCCTCGCCCCGCTCGGAACCCTCTGGGGCGACACCCCGTGGCACGACGGCCGCAGGATCGGCGGGTTCGGCCTCGGCGACATCGTCGGGATCATCGCACCTCAGTTCAACCCGTCGTCCCCAGATTGGTCGGGCAAGCGGATCGTCTACACCCTTTTCGTGAGCGATGACCCGATGGCGACCGCGACGCTCGAGGGTTTCGCCCACCCGCCCATGGCCCGCGTCGGCGCCTACCAACCCTGATGCGCGGGGTTGTGTACCCCATCGGGGCGCTGTGTGTGGCCTGCACCGCGGGCCCGATGCCCACCCGTCCGGCGCCCGCCTCGACGCCACCGCCTCTGCCCATGGTGCAGACGGTGGAGGAACCGCAGCTTGCACCTCGTGCTGCCGAAACCTCGACCGCAGCCCCTTCGCCGCCCCGGCTCGAAGCGCAGGCACTCGAGGAGCTCGAGCTCGACGGCTTTCTCCCCGCCGTGGTGGCGCCTCCCATTGGCGCGGTCGGGCCGCAGCCGGTCTGGGTCGCAGCCCACGGCGCAGGGGGGAAGGCTTCCATCCACTGCACGCAATGGCGCAGCATGTTGCCCGAGGGGCGTGGCTTCGTGGTCTGCCCGCGTGGGTTTCCCACCCACCCGCAGGCAGGCGTCGACGCACCCGGCTTCTACTACGTGGGCCACCCCCGGCTCGGCGAAGAGGTTGCGGCGGCGCTGAAGGCGCTGTCCGCGCGCTGGCCCACGTGGGTCGATCTCGAGGCCCCCGTCTTCGCGGGCTATTCGCAGGGCGCGAGCATGGGGGCGCTCGCCCTTCCCGGACACCCGGGTCGCTTCGCCCGCATCTTGTTGTGGGAGGGAGGCAACGGCGAGCACGACGAATGGAACCTGCGCGTCGCGCGCCGCCTCGGAGAGCACGGGACCCGCAAGGTCCTCTTCGCTTGCGGCCGCCTCGTCTGCCGCGAGAACGCCGATACCTCCGCACGCTACCTCCAGCGCGAAGGCCTCGAGGCGGAGGTGGTCTACGTCTCCGGTGCGGGCCACACCTACGTGGGGGACCTGCGGGCGGCGGTGAAGGCGCGCCTGTCGTGGTTGCTCGAGGGCGACCCCCGCTGGCGGTGAACGTCGCCTTCCTGCTACGCGGCCGATGGCGCCACGAAAGCGTGCAGCAGAACCGCCATGCGCGTATCCAGGTACCATGAGGCCGATACGGGCTTGGCTCTTGGCGACGACGTTGTTGCTCGGCTGCGCGCCGACGCCGCTCCCCCCACCGGCGGTGGTTCCGGCGGCGGCACCCACCATCGAGACCCGCCCCGATCCCCCGTCGAGGGTCGAGGCGCCCGAGCCCGAGCCCGAGGCGTCGCCGTGCGAGCAGGCCATCGCGCTCGCCGCGGCCGACATCCCGAAGCGGCCGCCTAGCCCCTTTCCCATCATCTTCGACGACAACGATCGCCAGCAGCTCCCGGCCTTCGTCGACTCCTTCGACGACGACCGCTTTCGCGAGGCCCACGACGAGAGCAAGTCCCGGCTGCTCTTCCTGGTGGCGATGGAGAGCACCCGGAGCAACGAGTTGGTCGCGGCGCTCAACGGGCTGACCCGCCACTTCCACTACCGCGTCGATGCGCCGGTGCTCGGCGCGCTCGGGCTCGAGCTGCCCGAGGCACGCAACGCCTTCGACCGCGCCGTCCTGCAACACGTCGAAAGCAAGATGCCCAAGGTGCGGCGCTACGCGCTCGAGGCGGCCATGGTGGGCGCCGACCGGGCGCGACCGGAGCCCGAGCTCGTGGCTGCCATCGTCCGGGCCGCCTGCGTCGAAGGCGACGCAGGACGGCGGATCGGAGGGCTTCGCGCTCTCGGCGAGCTACGTAGCTTCCGCGCTACCGTGGAGGACGTGGTCTTGGCGGAGGCGCTGCGGGCGCCCGAGCCTGAGGTCGTCGCCACGGCCCTCGAGGTGCTCTACGCGGAGTCGAGCCAGGTCCAGGACCGTATGCTCTTTCCCGAGCGATTGCGTGGTCTGCTCTCACACGCCCATCCGGCCATTCGTGGCCTCGCAGCCCGAGGCCTCTACGACATCGCCGATGGCGATGCCGAGAAGCGCGAGACCATTGCCGCGGTGCTCCCTCTCTTCGACGACCCACACCCCTACGTTCGGGTGATGGCCACCGACGCGCTGGTGCGCATGGATGTGAACCGCCTCGTCCACCGGATCGTGACCCGCGTGGACCGCGATGACCCCTGCACCCTCGACCTCCACTACCGACAAAGCGACGGCGCCTCGGCCAAGATCGCGCTCGACCCGTGCAGTCACGACTTCGAGGGCGTGGCCTACCTCGACGCGATCGACTGGATCAGTCTCGGAGAGAAGTACCACTTCGATGTGAAGATCGACCGCAACCAGGCCGTGGTCGACATCGCACGGCTCCGCACAGAGGTGCGGGTCTGGTACGACCAGAACAAGGACCGCTTTCCGCCGCCCCACCCGCCCAAGGCGGGCGATGCCCGGTCCGAGACCGGCTTCTGAGCCCGGTCAGTCCTTCTGCTCGTCCGTCGGGACGAATTCCTTGGGCAGCTCGCTGCCGTCGCCCCAGAAGTACTTCTCCATCTCGGTGAACCAGATCTTCTGACCTTGCTCGCTCATGAGATCGAGGCGGAACTCGTTGACCAGCATCTTGCTGTGCTCGAGCCACATCCGCCATCCCTCCTTGGAGATGTTCTCGAAGATCTTCTGTCCCACCTCGCCCTTGAGCGGCGGCTTGGGCAGGGCCTCGGCCTCTCGACCGAGCTTGATGCAGTGAACCGTGCGCGGGGTCTCGTCGGACATTTCCCCGGGACCTTAGTGTCTCGTCGGCGAACTGTCGATTGGCCGCACTTCCCTCGACCGGCCACATGCTACATTGTGCGACTCGTGAACGGAGGCACGCGGGTGGAGGAAGCAAGGGCGCATCCGCGGGCTCCCGCACGCGTCCGAGTGGAGTACCACTTCGGCAGCACCATGGGGGTCGGCCACACCAACGACATCAGCGAGGGCGGCCTCTTCTTGCACTGCGACGACGTGGCCGAGGCGGGGACCCGGATCTACATGGAGCTCTACCTCCCCGGCCGCCAGAACCCGGAGGCGCTCAAGATCATCGGCATGGTGAAGCGAACGCAGGAAGACACCGGCATGGGGATCCACTTCGAGGTCGCCTACGCGCGTACGCGCCAGCTCTTGCAGGACTTCATGCAAGACCTCCTCGACGACGACGACGAGGGCATGTCCAGGCGGACCTTCGTGCCCGAGGTGGCGGTCGAGTCCGCGGAGGCGGAAGGCGGAACGACCGGGGTGACGTGGTCGAGCACCTCTCAGCTCCTCATCCGCTTCCTCCTCGCGTCGGTCGTGGTCGCCATCGGGGCCTTCTTCGTCGTCTGGCTCGTGGACCGAATGGGAGTACGCTGAGCCATGCAACGGGTGGAGCACCTCTCTGCGATCCTGCTCGTGAGCGCGCAGGTCGACGCGCTCGCCGCTTTCTATCGCGACGCGCTCGGCATGCCCTTGGCGCCCGCCGAAGGAGGAGGGCGCTGGACCTGTGCGCTCGGTGAGCTCCACTTCGCGATCCATCCCACCGCGGACTTCGAGGAGGCGCCTGAGCTGGGCACGGGCAACGTGCGCCTGGGGCTGTCGGTTCAAGACCTCGACGCCATGGCGGCCAGCCTGGAGGGGCGTGGCATCGAGCTCCTCTACGCGCCAAAGGACCTGGGATGGGGAAAGATGACCGCCGTGCGCGACCCGGACGGCAACTACGTCGAGCTGACCGAGCTCGGAGACGACTGGTACCGCCACCTCGAGAAGGACGCGGGCAAGCTCTCGTGGCGACGACCGGTCCGGCTCCAAGCCCTCGACGAAGATCCCTGAGACCCGGGGTTTTTCGGCCCAATCGACCGAAATCCGTAGAGTGGCCGCATGGCCATGTCGGTCGAGGTACAAGGCCCTGTGACCCCCTCCGAGGACAAGCCGGATCGCGCCGTGGCGGGCACCGCAGAAGGTGCCCTGCCCGCGCGGGTCTGGGTGACCTCGACCTACTTTGCCGAAGGTTTCCCCTACACGGTGGTCAACAACCTGGCCGAGGTCCTCTTCAAACACCTCGGCGCCACCTACGCGGCCATCGGCTACACCGCGTTGCTGCACCTGCCGTGGAACCTCAAGTTCCTGTGGGGTCCACTACTCGATCGGTACGGCACCAAGCGTCGTTGGATGGTGGGCATCGAAGCCCTCATCGCCATCGGTCTGGTGCTCGCTGCCTTCTTCGCCGACGGGTCCTTCGGCTTGGCCCCCTTGTGGGCCATCTTCGGTGGGCTTGCGCTGCTCGCCACCACCCACGACATCGCGGTCGATGGTTTCTACCTCGAGGCCCTCGACGACGCAGGCCAGTCACGCTTCGTCGGCTGGCGCGCCATGGCCTACCGCCTCGCCATCATCGCCGTGGGGGGGATCGGCCTCGTGGTCGTCGACAAGGTTGGCTGGCGACTCGGCCTTTTGGCCATGGCGGGCGTGATGATCGTCCTCTGGGGGCTGCACCGGTGGGGGCTACCTCGAGCCGAAGCACCACAGCGGTCGATGAGAGAGCTCGCCCGCGCCGCCGTGAGACCACGGGTGCTGACCGTCGGCCTGCTCGTGGCCACCTTCGTCGCCGCCGGGCGTGGGCTCGATCTGGTCCCGAAGGTGAAGGCCGCCGCCGCCGCCATCCCGCTCGTGGGAGGCCTCAGCTTCGGGAGCTGGATCAGCCTCGTCTTTCTCGTCGCGGTCCTGGGCCTGTTGGCGGGCCTCCAACCCCTTCGACGCTGGCTGTCGGGACGCGATGCCCCCTTCGCGCGCGCCTATGTCTCCTTCCTCGAGCAGCCTCGGGTGGGAGCGCTGCTTCTGCTCGTGCTGAGCTTTCGCACCGGCGAGTCCTTCCTCATGAAGATGAAGTGGCCCTTCTTCCAGGACGTCATGGGGGTAGGGCTCGATGTCTATGGAGCGGCCAACGGAACCTTCGGTCTCGGCGCTTCGGTCGGGGCCACCATGCTCGGTGGGGCCCTCATCGCACGGCACGGGCTCAAGCGTTGGCTGTGGCCGTTCGTGCTGGGGCAGAATCTGCTCAACCTGAGCTACGTCGCGCTCGCCGAGGGCTTGCTCGGCAACTCCACCGCGGCGGTGGTCTCGGTCATTACGCTCGAGCGCATAGGCGAGGGTCTCGGGACCGCCGTGTTCATGGTGTACCTGATGCGGTGCTGCCGTCCGGAGCACAAGGCGGCCCACATGGCCATCGTGACCGCGCTCATGAGTGTGGGCTTCACGGTGGCCGGCGTGGTGAGCGGCGAGCTCGCGACGGCGGTCGGCTTCTCGGCCTACTTCGGGCTCAGCTTCATCGCGACGCTACCCATGATGGCGCTCCTCTTCGTGGCGCCCCACCTCGAACGCTAGGTGATCACCAGGGCGGGATGCTGAGCCGCTGCCGATCGACCTCGTGCTCGAGGAAGTAGAGCATCACGTACTCCTCCGCCGTGCGCTTGGGGCCTGGCGCCTGCGCGTGGCGGCGGGCCGACGCTTGTAGGTGTCGTGACAGAAAGAAGCCGTACATCGCGAGGGAGGGGTCGTCGGACCCCGAAGAGCACGCGTCCTTGAGGATCTCTGGAGGTAGCTCGTCGACCCCGATCACGTGTTTGCCTTCGGCCGCCATGCGCGCCTGGAGCTCACCGAGCTGCTCGGTGGAGGTACCGAAGAGGAACTCGCGGAAGGCGGCTTCTTCGTCTTCGGTGTGCTCCGGACGTGCGAGCCAATCGACGAATCGCTCGTCCCCCCCTGCCTCGAGGAGGCGGAACATCTCGGAGGTGCCCATCAGCGTTCCGAGGGTCGCGGGGACCTTTCGCCGCGCCTCCCACGTGGCTTCGAGCACGGGAAAGAAGTCTTCCACCCGGTAGGTGCTGTTCTCCCAGATCTGAGCGAGGGCCATCCCGGCCGTGTCGCGCAGGCGGATGGAGAGGTTGTTGTCGGACACGATCGAGGTGAGCACCGTCTCCGCCAGCCGTGTGTAGAGGGCGTGGCAGAGGTGGTGGTCGATGTCGCCCACCAAGTCGACCCGTCGCTCCTCGGACAGGATGTGGCAGCAGGCCGCCCGGAGGAGCCGATAGAAGTTCACCTCTCCCATCACCAGAACCCGACTCAGCTGTGCACGACCGGGCAGGAACATCTCGAAATTGGCGGGCGTCGCGGCCGTGAGCCGGTTCACCAGCGACTGGAGGTCGCGCTTGCTGTCACCCACCGAGCTCTCCATGAACAGCGAGGGATACCCGTTCAGGACCTCACCGAGTCGCTCGAGCTGCCGGCGGTTCTCATGGATCGTCTTGAGCCACGACGCTGCACCAGGCTGCGCCTCGAGCGCCTGATACACGGCCAGCACCGTCGCCCGCTCGGTGCGGTCGAAGGGCCCGTGAGGCGAGAAGGTGCGGGAGAATGCGTTCATGACGGACGGAGTCGACGTGAGGCTACCACTCGAAACTGACGCCTGCGTCGATCTGCGCTCCACGTATAGAGACAAAGCTCGTCGAGGGTGAGTCTTGCATCAGCCGCCGGCTGGTTGAGGGCCCACATGAAGGCCTCGTGTCTCTGCACCGCGCCCGCCTTGCGCGCAGGCCTCGCGACGGTCACGTGAGGCTTGGGCGGCCGCTTGTCGGGACGGGCCGAGGCTGCCCGCAGCATCGGGTCACGAAGCCGTTCCATGAGCTTGACCGCCTCCGATCGACCTTCGCTCAAGAGCAGCGACAGGGCCGAAGGGCGCTTCGGATCCCCCATGCCGACCAGACGTCCGAGCGTCACCTCAATGGGAGCCCCGCGATACGCCTCCGCCTCAGCCCAGGCCCGGTGCGCCCGGGCTTCACCACAAGCGCCGAGGAAGGCCACGGTGAGGTGGAGATCGTCGGGATGGAACCGGCGCAATGGGGAGGGCGCCGAGGCCACGAAAGGCTCGAACCACGAGCCGGGGGACACGGCGAGCCCGATGAACCAATTGGCGTGAGGAACAGGAACTGGGGCTCGAGAGAAGAGCCCAGGGTTGACGTGCTCGTTCTCGTGCTCGTTCTCGTGCTCGTTCTCGTGCTCGTTCTCGTGCTCGTTCTCGTTCTCGTTCTCGTGCTCGTTCTCGTGCTCGTTCTCGTTCTCGTGCTCGTGCTCGTGCTCGTGCTCGTTCTCGTTCTCGTTCTCGTGCTCGTTCTCGTGCTCGTGCTCGTTCTCGTGCTCGTTCTCGTGCTCGTTCTCGTGCTCGTTCTTCGAGGGGGTGAGGTGGGCTAGGGCGGCGGCTAGGCTCGAGGGGTCGTCGGTGACGAGCGAACGGGCGGTGAGGCCGAAGAGGGTTGCGACGATGAGGGGAGCTCGGGCTGGGTCGTGGCCGGTGCGGGTGAGGGCTCGGACTGCGAGCTCCTCCATGCGGCGGTGAGCGAGCTCGAGGCGGGCCTTCATCTCCGCGTCGCGGGTCGCTTCTCCGAGGAAAGCGACTTGCAGCTGCGCGGGGCGGGAGGCGCTGCAGCACGACAGCATCGCCTCGAGCGACGCCTGCA
>JAUHZF010000606.1 GCA_030426145.1 Polyangia bacterium | reverse complement strand
GACTTAGACGTCAAGCGCTCCAAGCGTTCTCTGCGATCTCACGCAACGTGTCGAACACATCTGGCGTGCCTGCGATCACGCGCCCGCCGTCTCGGATCATCGCATCGGCGTTCTGATCCTCGACAACGCCACCCGCTTCCGCGACCAGCAATTGCCCAGCCAGACAATCCCAAGCATTCATGTGTTCCTCGACATAGCCCAAAAGGCGTCCGGCAGCGACGTAAGCCAACGAAAGCGCTCCGCTGCCCCTCGACGCCCCCCAGGAGCTCGAGAGAGCGAAGCTTGCGAAGTGGCCTCAGATCCGACATCCCACCGACATGCAGCTCCTCGAGCGCCACCATCTCCGACACCACCTCCGCATCGGGGAGGTTGCTGGTGCTCGTCTTCAGTACGCGAAGGTTCGTGAGGCTGCGCAGGGTCTTCGGGTCTTCGAGATCGACGCGCAGCTCGAGCGACACCAACCCGCCGAGGCGCGCAAACCCGTCCGTCTTGACCAGCGGCGTCCCCATCAGGATGAACGAAGTCGTGTCGAACACTGGGACCGACTCGATGGTGAGCTCACGCAGCCGCGCCAAGGTCGTGTCATCCAGGTTCCACAGCGCGGGCAGACTCTGGTCGTCGAGCGTGAGCTTGGTGAGCCTATCGAGCTCTCGCAGCCCCTCCAACGCCACCACCCCTTCGCCGACGCACCTCACTTCGTCGGTGGTCGTGGAGATGCGCTCGCCACATACGACGACGGAAGTTGCCTTCGGCGCGGCTGGGGCGGGCGCCTTGGCTGGTGGCGGGCTGGGTCCGCACGCCGCGAGGGCGAGCGCCATCAGGGGGACCTTGGCGACCCGAAGACGGTGAAATGGAATAGGCATCGAGAGCGTCGTTGACGGGTGAGAGACCCTATCGGTTGGCGGTGCCGGCGTGGGGCGTGCACTCCGGGGACGGGCGGCTCGACGCGCCATCACCCCCACGGCCCCCACGCCCTGTCATACAACCCGCCATCGCCTAGCATCCCGGAACCCTAAGGCATCCCCGTTGCCTTGTCTGTCCCTCGGGACGCGGTGAACCATTCGTCTTCGCTCACGCCATCTGGTTGTGCCATCGGAGGAGGAGCGCCCCCGTGGCGGCGCGGCCGACCTTGAGGGTGAAGGCGTAGTTGAGGCCCGCGCCGATGCCGACGGAGAGGACGGGCATCATGAGGAGAATGCCGCGCCCCACGCGCTCTGCAGCATGGGCGAGGGCGACGAAGCCGAAGACCTTGGCCACGAGCTTCGACAGCTCGCGGGGGGTGTAGCTCCACAGGGCGTCCCAGGATGACTCGCCTAGGTCCACCAACAGGTTCCGTCCCGTGGCGACGTCGTGGGTCGAGACGGCGGCGAGGAGGAAGGCCATCTGGCGCTGGGAAGGGTCTTCGAGGTCACCGCCGAAGAGGTAGAGCAAAGCGAGGCACATCTCGACCTCGGTCTTCATCATGAACACCATCTCCACCGACACGGTGCCCACGATCGCGGCCATCGTGCCTACGCCGGGGAGAAGCGCAGGCACGGCGGCGAGTGCTCCTGCGCCTGCGGTCGATGTCGCGTAGTGGCGGACGACGCGACGCGCCGCGTCCTGCGGGCTCCACGCCAATCGGGTCACGCGACGCGTCGTGGCTTGAATCGTCTCGTCGGAGGCGAGGATGCGTTCGATGGCGGCGAGCATGTTGCGCCCGCGTTCCTGAGTCTGCTGTTCGTTCATGCCCATCGTTATTGCGACCCACGTGCCACGACCCAAGTCCTCGAATATTCGGAGTATGGCTACCTGCACCATCTGATCGCGATCAGAGCGAGCTGTCCGCGATCAGAGCGAGCTGTCCGCGATCAGAGCGAGCTGACCGCGATCAGAGCGAGCTGACCGCGATCAGAGCGAGCTGACCGCGATCAGCGCTCGCACCACATCCTCTTTCTGGGCGCCACAGTGATAGCCTCTCGATCACGTGACCTTGGAGGCCGGAGCGCGGGTTGATCGCTACGTGCTCGTCTCGCTACTCGGCGAGGGGGGTCAGGGCGCCGTGTGGAGGGCGGAGGACCGGCTCGATGGGTCGATGAAGGCCCTCAAGTTGGTGCACCGGCGGCTCGCCAAGGGAAACGACCTCGAGCGACTCCGGGAAGAGGCGCGGCTCTTGGCGCGACTCGAGCATCCTTCTTTGTGTCGTGTGCACGGGTTGTTCGAAGACCTGCAACACGAGGTCGTGGGCGTCGCGATGGACTTCGTGGCGGGGCGCTCTCTCGACGACGCGCTGCAGGACCCGCGACTCAACGGGTCGCTGCGCGAGCGGGCGCTGCTCCACGTGGCCGCCGCCCTGGCCTACGTGCACGAGCGAGGCGCCGTACACCGCGACGTGAAGCTCAGCAACGTAGTCGTCGACGAAGCCTTCTTCGACGACCCGGACGAGCCGGCCCACATCAAGCTGGTCGACTTCGGGATCGCCGCCCTCGATGGCGCGCGGCAGCGCCTCACCGACACCGGGCACGCGGTGGGCACGCCTACGTACATGGCCCCAGAGCTCATCGACCCGAGCCACTGGGCCTCCGAGGGTGCGAAGGCATCGGCCGCCGACGTGTTCTCCCTCGGCGTGATGGCTTGGCGTCTGCTGGTTGGAGGACATCCCTCCGGTGTGCGCGAGGGGAATGGGCTCGGCGACTACGTGCTCGCCTACCGGCGCCTGCACGACGACGGCACGTGGCCGCCCCGCATGCCTGGACGCGGGCCGGCCCAAGCCATTCGGAAGTGCCTCGCGCTCTACCCCGAGGACCGATTGCAGGATGGCACGGCAGTGGTTCGCCAGCTCGGCGCGAAGGTCGCCGATGTCGAGAAGACCGGGGTGCCAGCGAATGTCAGTTCACCCAAGACGGCCGTGCATGCCGAGCACATGTCTCTGCCGACAACGTCACCCGCGCGACCCGAAGCGCCCATGCTGGCTCAACCAGCCGGTGCCTCGTCGTCGGCCACACCGAAGTCAGGCCCGCTCTTCCTGTGGGTGCTGGTCGCAGCGCTTGCCATCGCCATCGCAATAGGGTGGGCGACATGCGACCCCGAAGACGAGCAGTTCGAAGCCGTGACCGTGGATGAGGACGACCCC
>JAUHZF010000228.1 GCA_030426145.1 Polyangia bacterium | reverse complement strand
CCGTCGCCCGGCCAGGGGCGCCGATCTTGAACAGCAGGGCCTCACCGCTCGAGCCGGCGTAGACGGTGCCGTCGGGGGCCACGGCGACGCTGACGAGGTGCTTCTCTTCGCTGTCGAAGTAGACGTCTTCTTTGCCCGCATCGCTGATCTTGAAGAGCTTGCCTTCGGGCCCGGTGGCGGCGTAGAGGCTCTTCTTCTTGGCGTCGTAGGCGAGCGACCAAACGTGCTCGGTGTCCTTGAGGACCACCCAGGGCTCGACCTTCTTGCCGTCGAGTTGCGCGGTGGTCAGCTTGTAGATCTTCCCTTCGGGGAAGGTGCCGGCGACGATCTCCCCGGCGCTGTTGAGGACCAGGCTCGTGACGGCCATCGCGTCGGTCTCCGCCGCGACGGACACCTTGCCGCCCTTGACCTTGTAGATGCGGCCCTTCGTACCGGTGCCGAGCAGAACGGTGCCGTCCTTGAGGGCGACGCTGCTCCAGATGCTGGCGGCGTCGGGGATGGGGGCGTCGGTGAGCGTGAAACCGGCTTCGACCGTGCCGTCCGAGGCCACGGACACGCCTTCGAGGTCGCCGCTGGTGAAGTTCGACATCTGGTTGAGCACGAAGCGGCGGGTGCCGACGGCTTCGGCCTCCGGTCCCGCCCAGGTGAGCGAGGCGGTGGCGATGGCGAGGGTCGAGAGGAGGATCTTCTTCATGGTCTGTTCGGGCAATTGCGGGCCACGAGGCGGGCCAGAGAGGTCGAATTCTGAGTCGAGATCGCGGCGGAAAGCTACCGAATCGCCTTCGTGCCGCCCAAAGAGGTCAGTTCGCGTGAGGTCACTTGATGGCGGGCCGGATGTTCACCGTCACCGACTGGGCGCCGATGACGAAGCGCTTCATCGGCATCACGTGGTGGCGCATGCTGCTGCGCATGGCCGGGCTCTGGGAGTCGGTGCTGGGGGTGAGCATGGCCTGCGCGTAGGGGGGCAGCTCGTGGGCCACCTTGCCCTTGTAGGCCGCGTCGTTGCCCTCGACGGAGTAGCTCGCGATGAGGGTTTGGCCGGGGTAGTTGATCTTGGGCAGGACATCGATGAGCTCGGCCAGGTTCTCGGGCGGAGCGACGATGCGTTGCATCATGTAGCCCGGCGTGAGCTGGATGCTGAGCGTGCGCCCCGCCATCGAGCGCTCGATGGGCACCTCGATGGTCTGGACTTCGTCCTCGCCGAGCCAGGGCTGGAAGGTGAGCCGCACGCGGGCGGGCTCGCCGGGGTCGAGCTCGGTGTCGAGCACCTGGATGGCCTTGAGGTACATGACCTCACGCTTGTCCGTGATGTCGATCTCCATCTCCACGTTGGTGATGCGACCGACCTCCCAGGGGTTGTTGAGCACCGCGCCGATGGCACCCACCATGCGCGAGCGCGCGACGTCGCCCGGACCGATGGGTACGCGGTTACCGGCACCGAAGTCTTCGAACTCCATGGTGCCGTAGCCTTCGACGGTGACCTTGCTCTTGGCGCGATAGGTCTTGTCGTTGCGCTCCGCGGCGGTGGTCTCGATGGCGCTACCCATGCCTACGGCGACGAAGCTCGGGGCGAAGAAGGGGTCGTGAGACACCTCCATCTTCCAGCTCGTCTTGGGCGCGCCAGGGGCCCCGTTGACCTTCACGCTGACCGGGAAGACGGGTGCGGTGATCTTGGTGTCGATGACGATCGAGGCCTGACGGTCGTTGACCAGGGTCCCGAGGGGCCGCGTGGGCTCGCCGATCTTGAAGGAGCGGTTGGCCGTGGCCAGGATCCAGTGCACGTGGCCGAGCGCGACGGGCAGCGCCTCGATGCCGCCGTTGATCATCGGGTGACCGAAGGCGACCAACTTGTCGCCCACGACGTGGGTCACCGTGCCGAGGCCGCTCATGGAGACGTCACCGCGCACCAGCTGTACCGTGACGGCGCCGCCGTCGACGTAGGTCTTGGGTGCCTTGGCGAGGAGCTCGGGAGAGGTCTGGCCGCCACCGCCGGCCTGCAGCACGTTCATACCCGAAGGCTCGAGCAGCTCCTGGGCGAGCTTGAGGGAACGCGGGCTCAGCCCACCGGCCATGATGTCGGTGGAGGCGGCGCGCAGCCCCATGCCAGTGGGGGCCTGCAGTGAGGGGGAGGTGTGGTTGGCGACCTGCGCCGCGTGGGTGCGAACGCTGTAGTCGACGACCTCTTTGCCGTTGAAGCGATGGCTCGAGGTGCGGGGCAGATGCTTGCCGTAGCGCTTGCGCAGCTTGCCGAGCTGGGCCGTCTTCGCGCCCTTGCCCTGCGGGTTGGGCAGCAGGCTGCTCTTCAGGCCGGGGATGAGCTCCTTCGGCACCGGCCGCTTGAGGTCATCGAGCATGTTGTGGATCGGCGTGACGCCCGCGATGGGCTCGACCCCGAACAACCAGCCGTAGGCGTAGGCCCCGATCATCTTGCCGTCGATGTAGATCGGGCTGCCGCTCATCCCCGCTACCGTGTGCGCGACGTCGAGGCGCGGATGGTCGGTCTTGACGATGAATAGGTCTTGGTTGGGTTGGAAGTTGTTGAGGGTCGAAACGACCTCGACCCCGAACTTGGTGGGCTCGTTGCCGGAGAAGACGGTGAGGCCGTAGCCCTTCATCCCCGGCTTCACCTCTTTCACGGTCATGTAGGTCGACTGCGCGGGCGTTTCGACCGCAAACCCGACACCCGCCGCGATCACCGCGCCCCCGAGAAGCGCCATCGGAATCGTCGTGGGGCGAAAACGCGTCTTTTTCGTCACGGCCGGACCTTAGCAACAGAATCGGCGCGCAGTTAGGGGCAATTGGCGCCGCCCGTGTGTAAGCTCAGCGCCGTGCGCGAGACCCTGCTCCTGGCCGTGCTTCTCCTGGCCTTTGCCACCTGGGTCACGGTCCACGTCGCCATCTCCGTGAGGCTCGTTCTGGCCGGCCCACCGCGCCATCGGGGGCTTCTGGCGCTCATTCTGCCGCCTCTCGCCCCGTGGTGGGCCTGGGAGCGGCGCTGGCGCGCGTCGTCTGCCCTGTGGGTGGCCGCGGTCGTCGTCTACGCGGTGGTTCGCGCCGTGGCCGCGGCTTGAGCACGGATTGGGCGCTCAGCGGGTGTCGTAGGTGGGCTGCTCGCGAAGCTGCCAGCGCCAGCGACTCTTGGGCGCCGCCTTCTCCAGCCAGCGGTCGAGCGCCTTCTTCGCCAGGGCCTCGTCGGTGCCGACCTTGACCGCGATCCCCTGGACCAAGCACGACCCCGGCCAGGACGGGTGCGCCACGATCGCCGCGAGATACCTGTCGCGGTTGCTCAGGGTCTCGAAGCCCCCCGACGTGAGGAGCACGGGCATGGTGCTCAGTCCCCGAGCCTTGATCGCGCGGGCCGTGGTCGCGTGGTCGACGGGATGTTTGTCGTCCTTACGCTTCTCCATCGCCTCGGTCTGCACGTCGTGGTGACGTAGGCGATCCCGTAGCCAGGAGAGGCCGAATCTTCGGCGACGCTCTGGGGGCTTGGCCTTCTTCTTCTCGGTTTCGACCGTGCTCTCATCGGCTTTGGCCGCCTCGCGTGTCTCCTCCGCCTTCTTCCGGGCAGCTTCGGCGCGCTTGCCCCGCTCGAGCATGGCCACCAGGCGTTCACGTCCCTGCTTTCGGCGCGCCTGACGCTGTTCGAAGACGCGAAGCTCGTCGGCGATGAGGGCGTCCATGTCGACCGCCTCGATGCCTCGGAGGTGGGGCCGCTCGAGGCGCTCGATGTCGCCGAGCTTCACATCGAACAGACGAGCGGTGTTGAGCGCGCGTTTGGCGAAGGCGGTGAGACAGGCATTGGGGTCGTCGTTGTCGGCCTCTTCGTAGATGAGCACCGAAACCGCGTAGTTGTCCTTGCCGTACCGAAAGCCAGCGCGCGAGGGGTAGCCCCAGAAGCGCACGCGTTTCCAGTTGTTCGCGTCGGGGAACAGAGGGCGATAAGTGCGGAAGCGATCGGCTTTCTCGCCGATGGGCTCTTCGATCAACCGCGTGAGTGCGGCGTCGACGGGGCTCTCAGCGTCGCCCGCGGGGTTGTTGCGCGTCACGGTGCCGGGCGTCGGTGTGCGCGCTTGCGGCGTCGAGGGGGGCGGCGCCTGCGTCGTGCATCCGAGCAGCGATCCGACCAGCACCAGCGGAGCGCCGAGTGCGCTGGTCGTGAGCCGCAGACCCAGCTGAGAACGGAGTCGAGAGGAGCGGGTCACCATTTAAGTGTAGCGCGCTCGAGCCGACGTCGAGGACGACCGGCAGATTTTCCACGTTCTCGTACTCGTTCTCGTTCTCGTGCTCGTTCTCGTTCTCGTTCTCGTTCTCGTTCTTGTGCTCGAACCTCGAACCCCTAATTAGGTGACCGTCTATTCGCTACAAGTCGTCGCGAAGCGACGCCGTTTGGGGAGGGCCCCCTCGCGTAGCGAGGGGAGGGGCCTTCTGAAGCTTCTGAAGGCCCCTAGGGATTTGAGAAAGGAGTGAACAGGGGGTGTGTTCGCGGAGCCTCGACTCGTCCTCGCCCCGCCTGGGGTGAGTCGAGGTGTAGCGAACCCATGGGAACGTATTCAGCTCTTGCGGCGTCCTGCGGGGAGGGCGCGTCCTCGGCTCGTGGCCTCGGCTTCACCTACGCCCCGCCGCAGGACGATGTTTCGCCCTGCCTGCCGGCCTCTTGCGCGCGTGGGGTCGAGGCCGTGACCCTGCAGACGAACGCTCCTCACGTGGGGATGACGGCGTCGGTGGTAGCGGTGCAGGTCGGCGTCGCCCACCCAGACCAGCCCCTTCTCGGTGTTCTTGCGCTTCTCGGAGGCGAGCCGCTCGAAGAAGCCCTCCATGACGCCAGCGATGAAGCGGCGACGATCGCGATCACGTCTGATGTCGTGCTCTCGCTTGTGTCGACGCCACAGACGCTCCGCCGTCTGGAGGAGGAAGTCGTGCACGTAGGCGGCCATCTCGAGGTTCTCCGGGGTGCCGCAGATCTCCAGCACGCTGCCGCGCTTGCCCTCTCGAGGTCGGTAGGAAGGGACCCAGATGGCCTCGACGAAGAAGTGCTCGGCGAGGATGGCGGCGAGGATGTGCTCGGCCTCGGCGTGACGCCCCTTGGGCTGGCCCAGGTGCCGGTAGGCATAGCGGCGCCGCTCCGGCAGCTCGGAC
Organism: Polyangia bacterium; assembly: GCA_030426145.1. Taxonomy (GTDB): domain Bacteria; phylum Myxococcota_A; class Polyangia; order Polyangiales; family Polyangiaceae; genus JAPYTK01. The sequence continues at coordinate 10,328 of JAUHZF010000228.1, read as the reverse complement.
AGGGCGATGTTGTGCTTGAGGATGAGACGCTGAGCCAGGGCGGCGGCGTTCTCGGCTTCGTGCTGGTTGGGGCTGTTCGCGAGGGCGAGCAGGTCCTCTACGCGTTGGCGCAGTCGCGCCCGTCGCGGGTCGTCGACGTCGGGCATGCCGCTCGCCGCGGCGTCGATGCCGAGGCGGCCGCAGATCTGCTGGAATGCGGGCCCGTGGGCAGTCTCGTCTGTCGCCCCCAACACCTCGTGTACGTACTGATGCGCCATCTCGTGCTTGAGCACTTCGATCGTCGCACCCCAGGCCTGCTCCACCACGAGCGCACGCGACAGTTCGATGGTGCGGTGGTTCAGCCGCCAACGACCGAGGGTCTGTCCCTGCTCCGCACCCTCGCCGAGGCGCAGGACCGGCGCGCGCATGGCGCCCTTGAAGTAGGCGTGGTTCAGCTCGTGCCACGACCGCATGAGCTCCCGCAGCAGGGCGGCTTCCAGCTCGGCGTCCAGCTCGGGACGTGCGTGGTTGGAGGGCTTGCTCATGACGCCGATGCCTACCACGGAGGGCCGCTGCCGCGATGCCCGCCATCTGGGGAGGTCAGGCTGGGCGTCGACGCTCGTTGACGTCGTAGTAGGCCTGCTCGGCGGGCACCGACACGAGGTGTGCTCGCCGTTCGTCATAGGCCCGCGGTACAGGCGCTCCTGCGGGCAATACCAGCGCCGTCAGGGCTTGACCGTAGACGCAGCCGGTGTCGAGGCCAGTCGCCCACGGTGCGAGCTGCAAGCCCACGACGGCGTTGTGGCCGAAGCAGATGTGGGGTGGCCCCTGGTAGCGCTGAGCCCAGAGCTCGCCGCCGTCGTTGCGCTCGCTGGGACCGCCGGCTTCGTCGAGGCGGCGCAGATACATCAGCACCCGCTCGGTCTGGTCTTCGATCTCCACGCCCGGGAGCACCCCAGCGTGCACGATCCGTAGCTCGTGCTCGGGGAGGTCGAGCCACAGCGGCATGGTCTCGACATAAGCCCAGTCCTCTTCATTGAGGCGGTCGGCGGTGCGACGCAGGAAGATGTTCTCACGCAAGCGCCGCTCGGCGGGCGAGGTGCCGATCTTGGTGGGATGAAGGCGACGAAACCGAATGAGTCGGTTCTCGTGGTTGCCCCTCACGCTGCGCGCGCCCACCTCGCGGAGGATCTTCAGGACCCCCGCGGGGTCGGGCCCGCGGACCACGGTGTCGCCGACCATGACCACTCGATCGTCATCGGTGACCGCCACCGCTTCGAGGAGAGAGGCGAGCTCACGCGCACAGCCGTGCACGTCACCGATGATGATGGTGCGACCGCTCACGCCTCACAGTGTGGTTAAACCTAGGTGCGGCACACAAGAAAAAGTCGCCGGCGACTCCAGATAGTCGCCCAGGCGTCTCATGCGTGGGCTCGGTCGTCCTCGGGACGGGCGGCACGAAGCCTGGCTGCGGCGCCCACGAAGTCGAGTGCCAGGAGCTCGTCCGCGAGAAGTGCGGCAGATGCCGACCCGAGCGCGGCCACGAGCATGGCCGAGAGCGCCTGACCCTTCGCCACGGCGTCGAAGTCTTGCGCTTCCACCAGCCGCAGCAGGTCGTCGATGGCGCTCCAGTCCACCACGGCCGGTGGGGTCGTGGCGGCGGCCTGACGGGGGGCCGTCGGCAGGACCGACGCAGCTTCTCGGCGCAGCGATTCGAGCTCTCGATCCATCGCCACGAGCAGGGCGTCCGGGCTCGCGTCGCGGCGGCATTCGGTTTCGGCTCGTGCCGCGAGCTCGTGCAGCGTCGTGGCGCCCAGCGCTCCCGCGGCCCCCTTGAGCTTGTGCAACCGTGCTGCGAGTCCCACCAGGGACCCCTCGTCGCGCGGCGCGTGCGTGTACTCCTCGACGAAGCGCGCGAACAATGACTTGAACAGGTCGAGGTCATCGCTGAGGCGCCTGCGGGCGGTGGCGACGTCGATGTGATTCAGGCGGGGCCACTCCGTCGCGTTGTCGTTGGCCGGCCGGAGAGACGCGAAGACAGCCCGTGGGAGATGCCTCTGCATCACGCGAAGCAGCTCGGTCAGCTCGAAGGGCTTGCTCACGAAGTCGTCCATGCCGGACTCGAGGGCCCGTCGACGTTCGCTGGCGCGGATCTCCGCGGTGAGAGCGATGATGGGGATGTCGAGCCCGAGTCGCCCGCGGATCTCCTGGGTCGCTTGCCGGCCGTCGAGCACGGGCATCTGCACGTCCATCAGCACGATGTCGAAGTCGTCGGGTCCGGCCTCGAGACGGTCGACGGCTTCGCGACCGTTGCAGGCTGTCGACACCGTGGCGTCTTGGTGTTCCAGCATGCGCTTGGCCACGATGATGTTCACCTCGCTGTCATCGACGACGAGGGCGCGCACGCCGTCCAGGGCGGCGGTCTCGAGGAGTACGATTCCCGTCTTGAGCGACTCGAGCTTGGCGACGCGGGCCCTGAGCCTCACGTGGAACGTGCTGCCAACACCAGGAGCGCTCGTCAGCGAGATCGTGCCCCCCATCATTTCGACCAGACGCTTGATGATGGAGAGTCCGAGCCCGGTTCCGCCAAAGCGTCGGGTGGTGGAGGCGTCGGCTTGAACGAAGGGTTGAAACAGTTTGGCCTGCACGTTGGGTGCGATGCCGATCCCCGTGTCGGTCACGTCCAGCGCGAGGGAGACCACGTCGTCCTCGCGTGCTTCTAGAGCGAGAGAGACCGTGACCGAGCCTCGCTCCGTGAACTTGAGCGCATTGGAGAGCAGGTTGTTCAGGACCTGGGCGAAACGCGTCGTGTCGCCAACGATCCCCTGGGGAACATCCGATGCGACGACGGTGATGAGTTCCACGCCTTTGGATTCGAACTGCATGCGGTGCACGTCGCACGCGTCGGTGACGGCGCGCCTGAGGTCGAAGGGAAGCTCCTCGACCGAGAGCTCGCCAGCGTCGATCTTGGACATGTCGAGCACGTCGTTGATGAGGGCGAGCAGCGTCTTACTCGCCGTCTGCATCTTCGACAGCAGCGAGGCCTGGTCCGCATCGAGGGCCGTCTGACCCAAGATGTAGGCAAGGCCCAAGACGGCGTTCATCGGGGTTCGGATCTCGTGGCTCATGTTGGCGAGAAACTGGCCCTTGATGAGGTTCGCACGCTCCGCCTTGTCCCTCGCGTCTTGCAGGGTCGCCTCGTGCTCCTTGAGCCTGGAGATGTCGTGGGCGACGCCCAGATAGCCGAAGATCTCCCCGTCGTTTCGCACGATCGGCGTCACCACGAGCGATACGGGCACGCGTTCGCCATCCTTGCGAACGTAGGTCCACTCCCGCGGCTCGTTGCGGGCGCGCGGGTGCACGAAGGCTGCGCCGCCGACCACTGGCTCTCCCGCTTGCGTCGACAGCTCCGCTGCGCGCGCGGCGACCTCGGCGGAGTCGTGGAAGACCGAGGGGTCGTGGATGCCGATCATCTCCTCGGCGCGGTAGCCCAGCAGCTTCTCGGCCCCGGAGTTGAACACGGTGATCTCGAGGTCGGGGTCCGTCGCGACGACGGAGGTGTCGGTGGCCGCGCCGAGGATTGACTGAAGCAGGGAAGCGGTCTCTGCCCGCTCGATTTCGCTTCGCTTTCGGTCGGTGATGTCGAGGTTGATGCCCGTCATGCGCAGGGCCTGACCGTCGGGGCCTCGCGTGATCTGCGCCACGGCCTTGAGATGCCGAACCTCGCCGTCCCCCCGAATGATGCGAAACTCGGTGTCGAAGGCCGGGCCCCCATCGATGGCCGCTTGCAGCTCGGCCTCGGCGCGCTCGCGGTCCTCGGGATGCAGGCTACGGGCCCAGAGGTCGTAGGGCGAGTCGATGCCTTCCGGGTAGCCGTAGAGCCGGTGCATCCAACCGTCCCAGAGGAGCGAGCCGGCGGCGAGATCGTAGTCCCAGATGCCGATACCGGCCGCGTCCGTCGCGAGAGCGACCCGTTCGTGGGTGAGCTGGAGTTCGTGTTCGATGCGATAGCGGTCGGTGATGTCGAAACGGATGGAGACGTACCTCTCGACCTTGCCGTCGTCTCCGATGAAGGGGGCGATGATGCTGTCGACCCAGTAGAGCTCACCGTCTTTTCCGCGGTTGCAGACCACCCCCCGCCAAGGCTTGCCGGTGGCGATGGTGCGCCACATGTCGACCCAGAACGTGTGCGAGTGGTGGCCCGAGTTGATGACGGCGTGGGACTTTCCGATGAGCTCGTCCGCCGAATAGCCGGAGATATCGCAGAAGGCGTCGTTGACCTCGAGGAGAATGCCACGCCGGTCGGTGACGGATACGATCGCGAGCTCGTTGATGGTGCCGAGCAGCGCCTCGTTATCGCGCAGCGCTTGGGCCAGCTCGGCGTAGGCGCGAGCCTGCGACGTGACGTCGGTCGCGATGACGTAGAAGCCGTGCACGCCGTCGTCGTGCGTGTCGGGAATGAGGTGCATCATGACGTGCTTGAGCTCGCCGTTCACGTCGATGAAGTCCCGCTCGACGGACTGGCGTTCGCCACTCAGGACCGCCTCGAAGTGGGAACGAAGCGCCACGGCTCGGTCGCCGAAGGCCTCCTCGAGCGTCTTGCCTGGCAGGTCGGCGGGGTCGATGCCGAACCAGTCCTCGTAGGCCTGGTTGGCGAAGCGGTTCCGCAGGTCGCGGTCCCAATACGAGACGAGGGAAGGGAGGGCATCCAGGATGTTCTCCAGGTCCCAAACGGTGGCGTTGAGCTCTTCGGTCCGGGCTTCGACCTGATCTTCGAGCACCTCGTTGAGCTCGCGGATCTCGCGCTCCGCGTCCTTCGTCCGACGGATGTCTCTCAGCGTCTTCGAGAAGAAGCGTTGTCCACGCTCGTCGACCCGGAGGGACGAAGCGGCGACGGAGACGTCGATGAGCGCGCCGTCCTTGTGGCGCCGAATCGTCTCGTAGGCGACGACCTCGCGCCCGTTCTCGACCGCTCGGCGCAGCGTTTGGTCGTCGTCATCTCCGGGCGGCACGATGAGCTCCGCCGTATTCTTGCCGATCGCTTCGTCCGCCGCGTAGCCGAAGAGCCGCTCCGCGCCGCGGTTCCACGAGACCACCTGACCATCGAGGTCTTCCCCGATGATCGCATCGGGGGATCCCTCGACGATGGTGGCGCGGAGCGCCTGCTCGGCGCGTAGCGACGACTCGCGGTCGCGGCTGCGGGACACCAGATAGGCGAGCCCGCTGAACAAGAGGGCCACCAAGGCGCCGATGCTCCCCACGGTTTGCGGGCTCGGAAGCCCTAGGCTCTTCGCGAAGCTTCGCGTCGGCTCGAGCTCGACCCACCACGTGCGGCCGAACACCTCCAGGTGGCGGCGCGCACCGAGGTGCGCGAGGGCTGGCGTCGGCGTCCCGGCCGCGAAGAACGCGGGCTCGTCGGCGGTCTCGGCATCGCGGAGCGAGACGGCGACCTCCTGGCCGAGGTCGAGGTCGGCCAGCACCTCGCTCATCACCAAGGGGGCGTACGACCACCCGACGCACGCGGCCTCCCGCTCGTCGGGACGATTGAGGGGCACGTGCGGGGGATAGATAGGGAGCAGGAGCAAGAACGACTGCAGCGGTTGGCCCGTGGCCTGCACCAGCGTAATGGGTGCGGTCAGCGTCGCATGTCCCTCGCGCATGGCTTGCTCCGCCGCGTGTCGACGACGGGCTTCGGAGCCGATGTCCAGACCGATGGCCTCGCGGTTGCGCCAGGCCGGCTCGATGTACTCGATCACAAAACGTTCGGTGTCGTGCGGGGTCAGCTCCGACACCGTGAAGTTGGGCATGCCGTTGGCGCGGGCGGCGTCGACGAAAGCCGCTTCACCGTGCTGCGGAACCCGCCAGATCACACCCATGCCTCGCGCACCGGGAAACTCGTGGTCGATGTCGCGGGTGCGGCTGTAGGCGAGGAAGGCCTCGCGGTCGATGCGCTTCGGGTGTTGCGCCACCACCGCACCACGGGCACCGCGCAGACCGTATTCGTAGAGATGCACGCGGCGTTCGACGCTGGCGACGGCTTGGTCCGAGAGCCGCTCGAAGCGCGCTCGGGCGACGGCGTCGTTGCTCGCGTGCTGTCGCGCGACGAGGAGCGTGGTCGCGATGAGGCCCATCGTCAGCACCACGGCCGCCGCCACCCAAGGGCGACGCCGTCGGTTCACCGTCGTGCTCACGAAGCCTCCTGTCGGCACGGGCGGTCGGCCCAGCAGGCGCGGGCTCGCCCCTCTCGTTTCGCTCGGTACAGTCCGCGGTCCGCTTCGTCGAGCAAGGCGGCGATGCCTGCCGCTGGATCCATCGAGGTGAGCGGCGCGCGTGGGCCCCGCACGGGAAGCCACGTCGCGAGACCCACGCTCACGGTCACGGTGGTCGCGGTGGGCGAGTCGGCGTGCTCGAGGGCCATGGCTTGCACCTCTTGCAGCACGAGCTGAGCCATGTGTTCGGCTCCGGCGTCATCAGTATCGGGAAGCAGCAGGGCGAATTCCTCGCCCCCGAAGCGTCCCGCGAGGTCGGCCGGCCTACGACAGAGCTGCTTCAGCACTCCCGCCACTGCCTGTAAACACCGGTCTCCCTCCGGGTGGCCGTAGTGGTCGTTGAACCGCTTGAAGTGGTCCACATCCAACATCACCAGCGACAAGGGTTGTCCCGAACGGTGGGCGCGACGCCATTCGCGTTCGAGCGCCTGGTCGAGGCGCATGCGGTTGAACAGGCCCGGTGTAATCACCTGACCCAGAGCGAGCTTGCGCCCAAAAGTCGACAGGTAATCCTTCAGCGCGATCAGCTTCTCGCGGTTGGGTGGCTCGTGGAGGCGATACACGACCGGCGCGGTCTTGCTCTTCACGCGGAGCTGGTTCTCCACCCGCACCGCGACCAGGCGCGGGTTCACCGGTTTGGTGATGAAGTCGACGGCGCCGGCGTCGAAGCCCGCCACTTCAAAGGCTTCGTCCTTGTGCGAGGTGACGAAGATCACCGGGATGTGCGCGAGCTCGGGGGTCGCCTCCAGGGCCCTACATACCTCGAACCCGCTCATCTCCGGCATCTCCGCGTCGAGCAGGATGAGGTCGGGCACCACCTCCGCCGCGACGCGTAGAGCGTCGGGGCCATTGGTGGCCACACTCAAGGATGCGTTGCCGCCGAGGATCCGCGCGAGCACGTGGATCGCCCCCGAGTCGTCGTCGACGAGCAAGATCCGTGGCGTAGCCATGCGGGCCTGAACGGCTCCGTGGGCCACAACCTTGAACGCGGCTACTCGATCCTGGCGCGCTTGGGGATGACCACGATGCCGCCCTCACTCACGAAGAAACGCTCGCGGTCGCGGTCGAGGTTGTAGCCAATCTCGGCCCCAGGAGCGATTTCGACATCCTTGTCGATGACGGCCCGGCGGATCCTCGCGTGCCGTCCGATGACGACGTTGTCCATGAGGATCGACTCTTCGACGTGACTGAAGGAGTTGATGCGGCAGCGATTGCCCAGGACCGTGCGGTGGATCCGTCCCCCAGAGATGATGCAACCGAGGTTGACGATCGACTCGGTCGCGCTTCCGATGCGCTCGTTGGCCTCGTCGCGGAAGACGAATTTGGCCGGGGGGTCGTGGTTGATGCCCGTCCGGATGGGCCAGCGTCGGTTGTAGAGGTTGAACTGCGGCGCCGTGCTCACGAGGTCCATCTGGGCGTGGAAGTAGGCGTCGACGGTGCCGATGTCGCGCCAGTACCGCGCGCCTGCGTCTTCGCCCGGCACCACGTTCTGGTCGAAGTCGTAGACCATCACCTTCTCGCCCTGCTCGACCATGCGCGGAAGGATGTTGTGTCCGAAGTCGTGGGAGGAGTTGTCGTCCTGGGCGTCGGCTTCGAGCAAGCTCATCAGCTTCTCGGTGCGGAAGACGTAGTTTCCCATCGAGGCGAGGGCCATGTCGGGCCGACCCGGCATCGCCGGCGGCTCGGGCACCTTCTCGTGGAAGGCGAGCACGCGACCCTCCTCGTCGACCTCCATCACGCCGAAGGCGCGCGCCTCGTGGCGCGGCACGGGGATCGCGGCCACCGTGCAGTCGGCTTTCTGCTCCAGATGGTGCGCGAGCATCTGCCGGACCTCCATCTTGTAGACGTGGTCGCCGCCGAAGATGCACACGAGGTCGGGGTCCTCGTCGAGGAGGATGTTGGCGCACTGGAAGACCGCGTCCGCGGAGCCCTTGAACCAACTCTTGCCGGTGCGTTGCTGGGCGGGGATGGTCTCGATGTAGTTGTCGAGCATCGGCGACAGGCGCCATGCCCGCGCGATGTGCTCCTCGAGCGAAGCGCTCTTGTACTGGGTGAGCACCTTGATGCGGTGAAGCCCAGAGTTGACGAAGTTCGACAGCACGATGTCGATGATGCGGTAGCGCCCACCGAAAGGTACGGCGGGCTTGGCCCGGTCCGCCGTCAGGGGGCCGAGCCGCCGCCCTTCACCGCCCGCCAACACCATCACCAGCACCCTCGCCGTGTCTTGCGGCCCTCCCAACATCAACTCGCGCATCGCTCTGCCACGATAGTGGGCCTCAGACGCGATGGGAAAGGTCGGGGCGTCATCTCACCGTTTCGTCACCGAAGAATGAGCGAGGAACCTCGAACCAAGAACCTCGACGCTCGACCTCGAAGTTCCTCCCGATTGCGATAGGTTTGGCGCCATGGCGCGCGACGTACGGGTGGCGAGGGTGGGCTGGGATGCTTCCTGATGTTCTCGTCGTCGGTGGCGGCGTGTTCGGGTTCACCGCTGCGCTCGCGCTTCGAGGCCGTGGCCATGCCGTCACGCTCATCGAACGTGGGCCGCCGCCCAACCCCGAGGCGTCGTCCACCGACATCAGCAAGATCATCCGCGCCGACTACGGGGCCGACGCGGAGTACACCGCATGGATGGAAGACGCCCTCGAAGGGTGGCGGGCGTGGAACGACGAGGCGCCGCTCTTCCACGAAACGGGGGTCACCTTCGCCACGCGAGGGCCGATGGCCGAAGGGAGCTTCGAGCTCGACAGCTTTCGGCTCTTGATGTCGCGCGGGTTTCCCCTCGAACGCCTCCACGGGCGACGGTCGGCGGCTTGGGGTGGCACCTTCGACGACGGGTACTTCAACCCGCGTGGCGGGTGGGCGCCGAGTGGGCGAGTGGTGGCACACCTCGCACGGCGGGCCATCGAGGCGGGGGTCGTCGTCCGCGACGGATCGGCCCGAGCCGTGCTGGCCGAAGGCGGGTGCGTCACGGGGATCGAGACCGGCGCCGGGAGGCTTCCGGCTGGCGCAGTGCTCGTGGCGGCAGGGGCGTGGTCGGCCAAGCTCGTTCCCGCGCTCGCCCCGCGTAGCGTGTGGTCGGTCAGCCCGTGATCCACTTTCGACCACAGGACCTCAGTCCCTTCAGCTCCCCCGCGTTCACGCCCTTCGGTGCCGACATCTCACGCACGGGCTTCTACGGCTTCTGCGCCGACCAAGGCGTGGTGAAGATCGCTCACCACGGGGCAGGACAGCACCTCGACCCAGACGCTCCGCGCCACCTTCCAGAGGGGACGGAGCAACGGTTTCGGGGCTTTCTTCGAAAGGCGCTTCCCGCCCTCTCGACGGCCCCCGTGGCGCGCACGCGCGTCTGCCTCTACGCCGACAGCGTCGATGGCGACCCCTGGATCGACCGCCACCCCGAGCTCGAGGGCCTCACCGTGGCCTGCGGCGGAAGCGGCCACGCCCTCAAGTTGGCGCCGCTGCTGGGCGACTTCATCGCCGACGCGGTAGAGCACGGCGAAGGACCGAGGCGCTTTCGCTGGCGGGAAGTTCGAGAAGCACGCGAGCAAGCCCGCTTCGACGGGCACACAGATTAGAACTCTCGGGCTCGTACTCGGGCTCGTACTCGGGCTCGTACTCGGGCTCGTAGTCGGGCTCGTAGTCGGGCTCGTTCTCGGGCTCGTAGTCGGGCTCGTTCTCGGCCCTCGAACCTCTGCCTTTGGTTCGGGGTGGCCTGTCGGCGCACTGAGGGGCCGGAAGGACACGATGGCTGCCGTTGAGGGGTCGCAGGCGCCCCTGGAAGGGTGGAACGACAGCGAAGATGGCGTTGCCGGGCGCCAGTGTAGCTCTCGTTCTCGACCTCGACCTCGACCTCGACCTCGACCTCGACCTCGTTCTCGAACCTCGAACCTCGAACCTCGAACCTCGAACCTCGAACCTCGAACCTCGAACCTCGAACCTCGAACCTCGAACCCCGAGGACGTCGAGGACGTCGAGAACGTGGGCGGCTGGAGCTTCGGGGGCTTCCTCTCGCAGGCCCTCCCAGCCTTGCCTCGTGCTCGCGCGCGTCAAGACACCGCGCTTCGCGCTTCGGCCTCC
>JAUHZF010000227.1 GCA_030426145.1 Polyangia bacterium | reverse complement strand
CGGTGATGGTCATCGGCCTCGCGACGACCAGACTCGCCTCACGTAGCCTGCGCGAGATCGCACCGTCGTGCGTTAGCCAGCGTGCGCGCTAACAACCTGAAGCTCTTGAGGTCTTTGATCAACACCGTTCAGGACGCCTTCCTTGCCCGTGGCGCCGGACACACACCGGGCCGGCTTCCCACCGAGCGCTTCCACCTACTACTGTTGATGCAGGGTTGGCACGCCTTCGCAGGCTGGTGGGCCGGGATGACAACGGAGCTTGACTCGCTGACAGATAGGAGCCAGCCATCAGCGGTCTGCATCCTCGCGGGCGCGCTACTTGAAGCCGCCCTCGTGGCTGTTGCGGAGCCGTGTCGGGCGGCGGGCGAGTGGCGTAACAAGTTCCTGAAGGAGAAGAACCCCAACAGGTGGAATCTAGGAGAGCTTGTTGATCAGGCTCAGGTGTCAGGGGCATTCTCGTCGGAGCAGGCTACTTTGGCTAGGGAGATTGCAGACTTTCGGAACCGGATACACGCCGGTAAGTTCTCTCACAGCGGAGCCCCGCCATTTCATCCGCCTAGCACGAACGCGCACGAGGCGGAGCTTGCAAGGCTGCACCTTCAGCGGCTGATCGATGCGCTCCTTTCGTTTGGACCAGTTGCAAGTCTTACGAACCCAGACCTCCGAAGCTGACGTGACGTTAGAGCCGACAAGGTAACGCTCGGCTCAACGCCCGGCAAAGATTCAGCGGCTCGTGGACCTGAATTTCGCCTATCCGGCCGCGACAATGTAGTCTGCCGGTGATGTCTTGCCCGGTCTCGAGGGTTATAAAAGTCGAGCACGTAGCCGCGGCAATGACTCTGCTCCGCCGACAGCTGGATTCTGTTGCTCGCGCGCATCGGTGCCTATCTCTTCAGATTCTGCGAGGTGAGCAGCGACTCCCGTGGATCGGTTTCCGTCAGCTCGATCGGCCCGCCGCTGAGGCGTTTCACCGTTCATACGTCGCAAACGATTCCCTATTTAACTACCCGAATCTCTTTGCCGCCACTGAGTTTCTCAAGCCGAAGGGAGACGGGGGAGTTCGACGGTTTCATTTTCTAGAGTGGCATGCACGGGTCTTGTACTACTCGGTTGGCTACTTCGTACTCGAGCTGACCGACGGTTGGGCCTCTGTGGTTCGGCCGATCGCGCGGCGAAACAAGATCGAGACCTACTATGGCGCGCGGGTTCGCTTCGACGATCCGGGACGCTCCGAGATTCACTACCAGAGGGACTACCAGCTCTTCACCGGTGGGATTCGTCGTTTCCTACGGCGTCGTGTTCAAGAGGGACACACTGTTGCCCTTCTGCATATGGACGTGCAGGACTTCTTCAACAGCATCTCGCATGCCACGCTTGTTGAGGTGATTGCGCAGCAGGCGCTGCCTGCGGCACGATTGCGGATGCAGTACGACTCTGCGGCGAAGTCGACCCTACGCGACATCTTGGCTCTTGTCATGGGAGCGCCAAGTGGACTTCCACTCTCGCGACACAACATCGTGTCGAACCTTCTTGCTGACTTCTACATGTGGCCTGTCGACCGCTACGTGAACCAGCTGCAACTTGAGGCCCCGGGCGAGGTTCGATTCTCCAGGTATGTCGACGACATGTTCCTGATGAGGTCCTTTCCCATGTTGAGGCGCTCCGAGAGTATCGGTGAAGAGATGTACCGAGCGTGCACACGGCTAGGGTCGGAGATGGCACTAAAGCTTGGGCTTTCCCTCAATCCGCTGAAGACGAGGCTGAATGTCTGTAGCAGCGAGGACGACCTTGACGGTCTGATCGAAAAGAGCAGATTGGTGAGCTTCTACGAGCCGCTACCCGAGGACGACAACGAGCCGCCCAGGAATGCTCTCGTGAGGGCCCTAAAGATTGTTGAAGAGCTGCAGGCGACGTTTGCGCGCGAGGGGACAGTCCCACCGATGCAGGTGAACGATGACCTTGCCCTGAAGCGCGTATTTCACAACGCCGTGGTCCAGTACGCGCGTTCTCCCGTCGCGCGGGCTGCTATCGGCCGCGCCTTCACAGGCTTCAACCCCACACTGCTACCTCGCGCAATGAAACCTCTGCTTTTCCTGATTTCGCAGGTTCCAGGTGCCCTGCGCCGCCTCTATGACTATACGGTCGAGGCTCTAAGTTCGGATGAGCCGCCTCTCGTTAGCCTCCATCTTGCGGAGCTACTGATGCTCCTTCCGGAGTACGGAGGCGAGTTGCGAGGCTCCGTGGAGGCAGCAGCACGTAACGGCTCGTCGCCGAACCTCCGACTGCTTTCGCGTTTGGTTGTTCCAGAACCCCCTGCAGCAGCTACGTACCTGCCACTTTCGCCCGGGGAAGGCGCATCGGCGGCCTTCTATCAAGTGCGGAGGGCGATCATTTGCGAGCGTTTCGGCGAATACAACGTGGCCTTCAATCACCTTCTTAACGCATTTCACGAACAATGCTTCGTCCTCGATCCGAATGCCGGTGAGAGGAAGAACTACAACAGAACGTCGGTTGCCAACTGGCTGCAGTCTCTGGTGGGACTGGACGATGTGGCGCTTGCCATCTCCGCCTTCGACCGGCGAAACTCGAACGAGATCTCGCATCCCGGGCGACAGGGCCTAGAAGTTAGGGCGGTCGATGAACCAGAATACCGGATGTACCGGCGGCGGCTCGCCAGATTACTCGTGAGAGTTCATAGCGCGATCTAAATGCCGGGGCGCCGGATAGCATGTCGTTGGAGGCTGACGAGGCCGGCGGTCGCGTCTCCGGGCGCAAGCGCCCTCCGAGCCTCCCTTCGTCCTTGCAGCCCAACTCCCGGTCGTTATCCCGACTTGCATCTGGCCCATGCTCTTCGTTCGTAAGGACTCGCCGTGGCCCGTCGTGACGCTTCCTGCCGACGCGAGTAGCGCGCGCGCGTGAGGCGAGCTGCGGCGATCGCGTGCGCTCGTGGCCGCACGCACAGGTGGCGATCGCCTCGGTCAGGCGGCCGCCGGCTCAGGCGTCGACGAGCTCGTGCGGTAGCAGGACGCGACCGAGCTTCGCGGCGGCGGCAGCCTCTTGGAGGTAGCGGCGGGGTTCGACCCCGACGAGCTTCGCCGTTTCGATGAGGCTGTAGAAGAGCGCGGCCACCTCGGTCCCGCGCTTCGAGCGTGAGCCGTAGTGGTTCTTCCGCCCCACGACTGGGCCGCGGATCCCGCGCTCAGTTCGGTTGTTGTCGAGTGGCACGTCGGGGTTGTCGACGAAGACTTTCAGCCGCGGCCAATAGCCGAGCGTGTAGCGGATCGCCTGACCCAAGCTCGTCGTCTTCAGCGTGGTCTGCGCGAGCAGCCATTGCTCGAGTTGCTCGAGGACCTCGCTCGACTCGCCACGTCGCAACCGGGCTCTCTCGTCGCGGTTCTCTGCCTTCGCGTCGATCTCGTAGAGCTTCTTGATGAGAGCACGGGCAACCGCTGCCTCGGGGAAGTCCGCCTCGGCGTCCCGAAACTTCCTGACCACGTGCGCCCAGCACGCGGCGAGCGTGGGACCGGGCTTGTTGCATTCGGCTGCGCCGTGCGTGCTCATCGCGTCGCACACCACCACGCCCTGGTAGTCGCCGACGATCGCGTTCCACGACGCGGCCGACTTGTCCTCGCGGATCCTGTGGTAGACGACGTCTTCGGTGGTGAGGCACCACATCTGCCATGGCGTCGCGCCCTTGGCGTTGAGTCGCTTCCAGCCCGTTTGGTCGAGGCCGATGACGTCGTCGGCCATTACCCGCTCGTAGAGCGCGTCGTAGCAAGGGCGCAGGCGTTGATGCAGCGCTGAGAGCTGATCCCAAAGCGTCTGCGAGCTGACGTCGAGACCCCAGCGATTCATCACGCGCGTCTGCCGTGTCAATGGGAGGTGGTCGACGTACTTGTCAATGGCGACCTTGATAGCGAAGCCGACCGAGTAGCGACCTCCGTCCACGGCGCGGTCGGGACCAAGCGCAGTCTCGATACAGCCGCCGCACTTGCAGGCGTACTTCTGGCGCTTCACGTCGACGAGGCGGTAGGAGACCTCCACGACGTCGATCATCTCGGACGTTTCGAACTGGTCGTCGCGCGGCTGGAGGTCGCCGCCGCAGGACGGGCAGACCTTGTCCGCCTCATCGATCTCGTAGACCTCCTCGATGCGCTCCAGCTCGAGCTGTGGCTTCGGGCCGTGGCCCTTCTGCTTCTTGCGCTTCTTCGTCTTGGGCTTGGTCTCGGCCGTGGACTCATCAGAGGTCACAGCCTTCGCCGTCAGCTCATTGAGCAGGGCGATCTTCTCCTGCAAGTCACCGCTGGTGCCCTTGGCTTCGTCGAGCTCCGCCGACTGCCGTTGCAGCACGTCGAGCAACACCCTGATCTGGGTTTGCTGAGTGAGCGCAATTCGACGGAGCTGCTCGATGTCGCTCTCGTCGCGGACGCTCACGGCGCTACATGATCATGCAGATCGCGCTTTGGCAAGAGGCTTGGGCACGAGCTGCTCCGGGGAGAGCCTCCGTGAGCCGAGGAGCTCGCATCCTTCGATGAAGAGCTGCAGCTCGCTAGCGGTCAGCGCGAGAGGCTCGTCGCCCCCGCGCCAGAGCTTGGCGAACTGCCCTTGCTCGAGGCGCTTGCAGAAGATGCACAAGCCGGTGCCGTCCCACATGAGGACCTTGCAGCTCGTCCTCCGACGATTGACGAAGAGGAACAGGTCCCCCCCGAGTACGTCGTGCCCGAGCCCTTGGGTGACCAACCCGAAGAGCCCGTTGTAGCCCTTGCGAAGGTCCGTCGGCGCCGGGTACGCCCACACGCGAACGCGGCGACTTACTCCGAGCAAGAGAGCTTCCGTAGCAACTCGGCAACGCCGTCCACGTCGAGCCCCTCGACGATGTAGCCTCCCGGCGCGACCACGATCGGCTCCCGCTCCGCCCGCATCGGCTCCGCCACGACCGTGACCGGACGCAGAGCGAGACTCTGCGGCACCTCCTCGAGCCATCGGCTCAAGGTCTGTACCGGCACGCCGAGCGCTCGCGCCGCGGACGACCACGACCGTCCCCTCGCACGCTCCCGCTGAACCGCTCCCACCACCCGGCGCTTGAGCTCTGCGCCGTACCGGCGCCCCCGGCCCGGCGTCAGCTCCGCAATCTCGTACCCAAGCTCCTCGAGTGCATCCATCGCGGGCGAATCTCACCACCCGCCGCCCACTCCGTCACCACGGGCCAGGGCGAGTCCCTACCTTCGTTCAACAAGTGACCGTCCGCTGGACGAAGGCGCATCGAACTGTCGGGGACGCGAGGCGCCGTGCTTCACTTCCCGACGCTGGCCTCATCGAGGTCATTCGTGACTGCCCCGACGAGGTGCAAGTCGCCGTACGTACGTTCCACAACGACGAACTCGGTGGCGAGAGCACCTTCTCGCTCGCTCTGGAGGACGTTCGGAATCATGTGCCAGGCCTCGATGTCGTCCGCTCTACCCGGGAAGCCACGTATGACGTGCGGTTTCGCGACGGACACCACAACCTAGGGGCCCCGAGGCGACCACTCGGTACGCGGCTCGAGCTCGCCCCTGGGAGTTGGTGCCGAATTCTCCACAACGGCCGCTTCGTCGGCGGCGCGTCGACCTCCTACCAGGCCACCACGCTGAACATCGCGAACGCCCCACGCTCCGACAAGCTGTTCCTCGAACGAAGCCCAAGCCGGACGCTCGACCACCGCGCCCATCTCGGTACCTAAGCCTCGGTCTCGGTTTTCGGTCGCGCGTACAACGGTCTGCCTGAGGGAACTGTTACCGAGCCCGCTGCGCGATGGCGTTCCGCGCAGACTACATGATGGTGGATTGACGTGAGCGCGCCGGGCGATGGGCATTGCGGGGCGGTGGGGTGGCCGTTCTCGCGTCGCTCATGCCGCGGAGTTGCGCGAGGTCTCCGATGCCGTCAGCGTCTGCGCGCGATGGGCATCCGGGGTCCATATCGGTCGAGCTTGGCTTCGAACAGGACGCGTTGGATGACCTGGCGGTCGATGCGACTGAGCTTTGGGCGCGCGCCGCGCTTGAGGGCGCCTGTGGCGACGCAGTAGAGTCGCCGAGGCGTCCCTCGGTGGCTTCGTGGAGGGTGGCGAGGGCGTCGCCGTCGAAGACGGTCGGTGACTTTGGGACGGTCGAGCGGGTTTCGAGCTCGAATTCGGCCACCTCTGCTGCCACCTCTGCGTGCACGCTAGTCAAAAAGCGACCTTACGAGCCGAACTCCACTGGGCCCGGAGAGCGGGAGCTCCCAACTCAGGGGCTGTTTGGCGGAGGCACGAAGGTAACCTGTCACGGACCACACGGACCCGCCTCGCGTGACGCGAAGGGGCGCCAGGTGGGGCCCGCCGGAGGGATCCGTCGCGGCGTCGACGTTGGGACCGTCGGAGTCGTAGGGGGAGTGGGTCCATTCGGACACGTTGCCGATCATGTCGTAGAGACCCCAGGCGTTCGGCTCGAGTTGGCCCACCCCATGTACACGGTCTGGACTGCCAGAGCAGGTCCAGGCGATCTCCTCGAGCTCGGCCTGCCGCCAGCAACCCGTTGCGTACGGCGGCACCATGGCCCACGTCCCGTTGTAGGTGGGCGTGTCGGTCCCGGCCCGGACGGCGTACTCCCACTCCGCTTCGGTAGGCAGCCTGAACCCCTCGCAATCGTAGACACGCTCTACCGGCATCGTGAACGCCGTGCAGATGAGACCCTGGCCGGGCTTCCCCGTGCAGCCATGCAGCTCGTAGCACTGCTGGAGGCTGGGGGAATGGCTCGCGGACAGCTGATTCGCCAGTGCGGCCGCATCCCACCACGTCATGTCTACGCGCGGGCAATCCCCAGCATCACAGGGCACCAGGGCCATGTCGCCCGCGTGCTGGGGCGGGTCCCATCCCAGCGACAGCGTCTGCTCGAGCGTGACCTCCGTGGCTTGAATGAGAAAGTCGTGCGACAGCGTCACATCCACGTTCGTTTCCACGATGAGCTGCGCTCCGATCGGGTCATTCTGGGCACCCATGACGAACGACCCGGCTGGGATTCGACACCAACCATCGCTGCAGTCGGCTTGGATCTCTCCGTCCGTTCTCGCCGAGGCTGAAGGTGTCGCCTCCCCGTCCCCACATCCCACCAACGTTGCCAGGACTCCGGTGACGACCGCGGCGGACGACTGCCGCGGTGCGACACCTCGAGGAGCGCGACGAGACAGGCCCCTTGCCGACCAGCGCAGCTCAATCTCCCGACGGGGAAGCACCGTTCGATGCTACGGCCTCGTGGGAACCGGTCAAGCTGAGGCTCGAGGTCGAGGGGTGGTATCTGGATGACGACGCCTCGGAGGCAGCCGAGGCAGGCCGTCGGCTGCCAACCCCGGGCCCACTTCTCGCCGGCCTGCTCAGAAAACCGCGCTTCTCAACGCCTGCCCACACGACGGAGCGCATGGAGACAGTAGCGACCCGGTCGAAGTCACCGTTGTGGGGATGGTGCTACCAGTCCTCGCCCTCTTCGTCGTACGACGGTTCGAAGGTGCAGTAGGCGCCGAGTTGCGAGCTGCGGGTAATCTCGCAGTCTTCGCCGTCGTGGCAACGCGAGGCGCGCCGGCAGTCTTCGTCTGATGCTGGGTTACATTCGCCTTCCATGAGATGGCAGTCGCCGCTCGTCTTGCACCTTCGGCTGTCCTGGCAGTTCTGCTGCGACGCGGCAGTGCACTCCTGCTCTGAGCGCGTGCAAGCGCCCCAGTCGCAACACCCGAATGAGGCTCTGCAGTCGTCGCTTCGGGTCGCTACGCAGAACCCCCGCGGGCCCAACGAACACCTTCCCAGCCATAGGCAATCCGTCGCGCAGCGTTTGTCGGGGGGCTCCGAACGAGACGGCATTCCGCATGGCCTAGCGTATACGTCGGTACGAATCTCGAACCCATAGAGGTCCGTAGTGGGGAGCAGACCGTTGAGGGCATTCGCCAACCGGTCGGCGATTCATTCTGCCGTCCTGCGGTAGTCGCCCACCTCACCCGTGACGAGGACGGGCGCAGGGGCACCCGCATCCTCCAGTCGGATGCCGACCTCGACCTGAAGGCTCCTCTCCTTCGCCCGCGGAAGACACTTGGCCATCTCCGCCCTGAGCCGTGCCCGATGCCCCTCCAGCACATCCTTCGGGAACGACTCGCGAAACACGAGGCGTTGACCCGCAATGGCACTCGGTTCCTCGCGAACGGGTGACGCCTCGACCTTGGGTTCGAAAACGACGCGGGAAGTTGGCGCCGGGGCCCCTGGGGAGCCGCACGCCACAAGACTCACGAGGAT
Organism: Polyangia bacterium; assembly: GCA_030426145.1. GTDB lineage: Bacteria > Myxococcota_A > Polyangia > Polyangiales > Polyangiaceae > JAPYTK01. The sequence continues at coordinate 7,220 of JAUHZF010000227.1, read as the reverse complement.
GATGTGCGGCGCCGAGCGCATTCTCGCATGGTACCGGTCGCCGACCCGGCGACCAAACGCGCGGGGCTGAGTAGCCCGGGTGCCCGTTTACGTCCGTCCGGGGGCAGACGGCACAGGTCTGGTGCCAGTGAAGTGATGGGCAACACTGGCCGACGCGGTCGATGACGGTGACTATGCGATAGAATTCGCCGAGCCCATGTGGTTCGACGCGTGACGAGTCCATCGGAGGACGGCAAGGCCTGCGACCCCGGCTGCTCAACTCCGGTCGAGGGCCTCGTCGCGGGGTGGCACGGCCGGCTTCTGAGGGCATACTTGGTGCGTGTCCGAACGACGATGCGCGTCGAGACTGCTCCAAGGGAGCACCGCAGCTTGGAACGCGCTCCAGTTTCTGGCGGGCCTGGGCGTCGTCGCCAGCGTGATCGTGGCGTCGAAGACTTCTCTGATGCTCACGGCGGTTCCGCTGGGCATCACGCTCACCCTGATGATGGTGCTGCTGTACCTGCCAGGAACGCTGCGCGTTGGAAGGGATGGACTCGCAGCCTCCTGGTTGGGCTGGACGACGTTCTATCCCTTCAGCGACATCGAGACCATCACGCCGAAGCTGATGCCCTCAGAGGTGCTCAAGCTCCGTCGCCTCCACTCTCATGTGCTTCTGACCCGCCGAGATGGATCGAATGTGCACATTCCCTATCGGTCTCCGCATCGAGATAGCGACGACGCAGATTTCGAGGACCTCTTGGAGGAGCTTCGCGGCCACCACAACGCATGCAAGCGCCACCTTGGGCTGTATGAGGGCGCCCTGAAAGAGTACGAAGGGATCCCCCTCGCGGAGCTTGGTGCGGCCCATTCGGGCGCGCCCCACCGGCTCCCCGCCTTCGATGTCGACTACCTTCGTGAGCTCGCGTTGGCTGGTGCAGCGACCTCCGACGTTCGCGCGCGGGCCGCTGTTCTGATTGCGCGCTCGCCTGAGGCTGGGGCCCACGTGCTCGCTTCGATCCGGCAGGAGGTGGCCGACCCCGCCTTCGATGCTCTACTGCGGGCCCTTGCGGGGGAATCAAGCACTTCAGTGGAGAAGTCTTTCCGGCGGTTGGTCCGTTCAACCACATGACACGAAGCCCCGTAGATGATCCGCCCCGACATCAGCGGACTTGAAGACCTGGGAAGAAGACATCGTGGGACCACGGCCGCGGAGAAAACCGATGACGCCGCCGAGGAGGGGCGTGAGGAGCCCACAGGCCGGTTGGCGACTCCTGCCTGGCCGGCTCGGTTGCGAACTACCGGCAGATGTCGATAAGAATGACCGAATTCCCGGAGGGCACTTCGGTTGCCACGCACTCGCGGTCTCCAGAGCAGCGTTCTTCGCCATCGACGAACGAACACAGCTCGCGACACTGCTCGCCGACTACGCGGCATCGCGAATCCAGCGAGCTGCATTCTTCAACCGAGGCCTCTTCGCAGGCCACCACCTCGACCTCGTCGGCGCAGGCCGGACAGGCCATCAAGCCGGTGACCACGACCCTCCAGTGCAGTCCGCGCACCATGAGGCAGTCTCTACCGCAAGGGGAACGTCACCGCAAAGCGAGTCCGGTTCGGGCCACAGGGCGTTGACCCGCGATAGCACTCGATTCCTTTCGACGGGGTAGCGCCTCGCGCCCTTGTCTCGAAACCATCTCGCGTCGCGAGCGACGTCAACGTGCGAGCGAGCGCCCTGCTCGTGTGGACCACGAAGCACCAGGGCACGGGTCCTTCGTGGGGCCAGCTTGGTCATGGCGCGCCGACATGACCCATGGGTCAAACCGAATGTCGTCCGATGGACCAGGGGTTCTCGTTCGGGTCGCCCCGTCGCCCCCTGGATCGACCACGTCGGGAAACCTCCCCCGTTTGTGGGAGAGGTGTTCATGGCGGCGCTTCAGCGGCGCGTGCCGGCCCAGACGTAGCCCGTTCCTCGAACGGCACAACACGTGCACCGCCGCCCGGCATGAGCAAACGTACCATCCTTTTTACCGCATCGTGTGCCGTCCTCTCTCTCTATGCGAATGGCTGCATGGTGCCGGTCGAAGAAGAACTCGAAGACCCGGAAGCGGAACCGACACTAGGAGAAGACCAACAGGAGCTCCGTGGGGCCCTCACCCTCGACGGGTGTAACAGCGCTCAGAGTGAGCTCATCCGGAAGGCCCTTCGCATCGGCAACGTGATCGCCGACGACTACGCCTTCATGACGTGTCTCGAGAGCGGGTTCCCTGGTAGTTCCGTGACCGGCTACGAGGCGTGTGACGACGACGACAATCCCACGACGTTGGGTGGGTGGATCGCGTCCAGAAGCGTGAAGAACATCAAGGTTCGCTGCGTCAACAAGTCGCGCCCTACGGCCGGCAGCGCGAGCGTTCATTCCCATGGGTTCAGTGGAGACGAAGACATCAAGCTGGCCCGTTGGTATCTCGACGACGAGTTGAGCAGCAGCAGCTCGGACACGAGCAAAGCCACCAACATCGCGAGCGCCATCTGGCATGAGGTCATGCACAATTGGGGCTACCGGCACGGCGATGTCGATGACCTCAACGACGCCCGCAACGACTGCGGGCAAGACGCCTCCTGGAACCCCTTCTTTCACAGCATGCCGTACCTCACCACCCAATGCCTCCAAGGCATGGGGTGGGACTTCGTCGGCGATCGGCTTTCGGCGCAGAACCCCACGGGCAGCTCCTGGGAGCACGGCCTTCTCGAGAAGGCCGTTGAAAACATCATCATGGGCGCAGATGACAACATCACCCGCGCCAACGAGCTCACGCATGCGCTTTGGGCGGCGGCACAGCACATCACGCTTCGACCCCACCACAGCCAGATGTGTCTCGACGTGCACGGCAACCGCGCCGAGCAGCGGCTTTGTCACGGAGGCTACGTGTCTCAACGATGGTCTCTCGTGCCGCTCGGCTCACGATACAACTCGGCGTCGAACTCCATCCGAAGGCGCGAGTACGCCATCGTGAACCGAGCCACGGGTCTGTGCCTCGATCGCCCCTGGGGCCACACGAGCAATCACACCCCCGTGAACCTCTACCCGTGCCATGGCGGCCCGGCGCAACGGTGGCGCCTCTACTGGGCCGACTCGAGCGAGGCACCGCGCGCCCTTCTGCTCGAGGCCCCCTGGACCGGTCAATGCCTCGACATCCCCGGGTACAGCACGGCCCCCAACACCGGGGCCCAGATGTACCAGTGCAAGTCGGTCGGCACGCGTGACAACCAGCTGCTCGACATTCCAACCAACACGCGGTTCTAGCCCGGAGGCTGCGGACTGACGTGCGTCCTCGCCAACGGTCGTCGTCACCGCTGAGCGTCAGTCCGCAGCCAAGCCCGCCCCGGTAGCGCCCACGTGACCGCATCGGTCATGCCTACCGCGGGAGCCACGGCCACCGAGACGTTGCTGGATTGCGGGTGCGCGGCGCGCCGGACATACTCTCCACGCAGGTTCTCTTGGCCTACGTGACGAGCGAGGAGTCCACCGGAATGTCGCAGGTCGCCCTGACCCGCATCGATTGCCGCTAGGTTGGTGCCGTCGCTTCACCAGGTTTCGATCTCGAGCACGTGACCCCCGACCCACGCGACGTGGGGGTGATGAACCGCGAAGGGTGTCGGCAGTGGGTGCGTGAGGTTTCTTCGTCGCCGGTGCTCTCCGTCTTCGACGGTGACTGGCTTGGCGATGGGGATGAGGCCCCCGTAGCCGCCCCAGTTCTTGTGGAACGTGTCGCGCGCTGACCACGCCAAGGCGCATGTCGACCCGTCGACTGCGACGAGGTGCTGGCCACGTGGGCCAGCGTGGAGCTGCCGAGCACGGGTCACGACGTCCATGCTCTCCCACCCGCGAGACTTGCGAACGAAGAGGCGGTTCGCACCGACCGCCTCGAGCTTCTCGGAGCGCATGGCATCCTCGAGCTCGGGATCCTCGATGGGTTCGCTGGCGCCATCCTCCATCTGAACGCGGTCGAGCATGGGCTCGTCGTCGCGGGTCGCAGCCACCCACAGGACCTCGCCGGCCATCACCATGGCGTCGACGCCGTTGACGTAGCCGTCGTAGGGGGCCGACCGATACAGTCGCTCGCCACGGTCCATGGCGTAGAGAACCCCAACCTCCGCCACCATGTTTCCCGGTGCGGGGTCACAAACCCACTCCACCGCCACGCGATGCGCGGATGGCCCCACGTGGAGTCGCCGCGCGTAGATGTCGGGTTCTAGGGGTGCAGCGCTCGCTTGCGGGAGAGACCGAGCCGTAGGCGCTGGCGCGAAGAGCTCGTCCGAGGTCGCGACCGCGCTCGTGCGTATTTCTCCGGTCGCGGCATCGATGACCAGGACGGTCGAGCCGACGCTGGCGACGAGACGCGTGCCCGTGGGGTCGAAGGCCAGAGCCGACACCAAACCACAAGGCGCCGAGGGCTCCAGCTCGACGTCGGGCCAGAGGACCGTGAGGTCGACCGAAGGCATGGCACTAGCCGCGAAGGCGGTCCAAGGCGACGATCACTCGCCTTGCGGTCTCATGGTCGCTGGCCACGGCTTCGGGTGCACCAAGACTCGGCATGTCTGGTGCTACGGGGCAGGCTTCTCAGTTCTTCCCGACTACGTAGGTGCCTGCGAACTGCGCGGGGTGCGCCCGAGGAGCAGCGAGTCCTCGGGGAGGGCGAGCGACAGTGCGCCGGGCAAGAGCTCGAAGCGATGGGTCGACGCCGCTTCGGGCTCTCCGTCGAGATTCACCGTCAGCGCCTCCGTCGACGCGATCTCGACCCACGGGACGCGCCAACGGTAGGTCGCGTCCTCCAAAGCGTCGGGACCGCGCCGCATGAGCTGACCCAGGGCCTCGTGCACTGGCATGTCCAGGTTGGGCAACACCACGACATCGAACAGGCCGTCGTCGAGCACGGCCTCCGGGCAGAGCTCGTGGCCGCCCCCGGCCTGGCGCCCGTTGCCGATGCCCAGGACCAAGAGCTCACCCTCCCAGCTGTCGTCGGGCACCGTGACCTTGGCCCACGACGGTTCGACGGAGCCGAACTTGGCCACCCCCGTCAGGAAGTAGGCAGCGCCGCCCAGGGCCTGTTTGAGCCGCGGGTCGGTCTGGGTGGTGATGTCGACGCCAAAGCCTCCGGTGGCGACGTTGAGAAAGTAGCGTGCGCCCACCTTTCCTACGTCCACGGCGTGGCCTTCGCTGGTGAGGGCGAGGCGGAGGGCCGGCTCCAATTCCAATGGGACCCCAGCCGAACGTGCGAAGTCGTTGGCGGTGCCCAAAGGGAGAATCCCAAGCGTACCTTCGAAGCCCTCGGACATGAGTCCGGTCAGGACCTCGTTGACGGTGCCGTCACCGCCACCCGCGATGACCCGCTTGCAGCCGAGGCGCGCCGCCTCTGCGGCGAGCCGACATGCGTCCCCCGCTTCCCAGGTCACGCGCACCTCAACCTCGAGGTCGTCGACGCGCACGGCTTTCACCGCCTCGCGCAGATCCTCGTTCTGGGCCTGCTTGCCGTGCAGCACGATGCGCGCCTTCATTCTCGGGTCCTCACTGCACTCACTCTCTCGCTCCGGTTGACCTGCTGGCTCACGAGCCAAGCCATGGCGGGGTGCTCTTCCCTACACGAGATCCGCGTCGGCGCGCCCGAGCACCCGAACCGATACCGGGTCCCGAGGGTGTGAGGATGGCATGGCCGTTTGCCTTCGCGTCCCAAAATGAGAAACGCCGTCCGACGGCGGGGGGGGGAAGCCATCGGACGGCGAGGGCGCCCGGCAAGGGGGGGATTTGCCGGGCGTCGTTGTTCGTAAGTAATGCACGTGCAGTGCCAGCTTCGTCTGGCGCGGAAACGGGAACTTGGCGCCCGCAATCGGCGATGGCGTTGCAACCGTGAAATCGAGTCCCCCATGCGTGAAAGGCGTCGCCTCGAAAGCACAAGACGAGACCGCCCATGCCGTGCCATCGGGGCTTCGTGGTGTAGATTCAGGACGTGCCTATGCGCCGTGCAACCGTCGGAGCGCTTTGTTTCGGCCTCGCGTGCTTCGCGGGGCTGCTCCCGGCGTCGCTAGACCATACGTCGCAGAACGTGGCTGAGGCTCGCGCGGGCGAGATGGACGGACTGCCGAAGATCCCTTCGGCGTCCCCCATCGGCAACCACTTGCTCGTCGTGCACCTTGGCCCAGATGCGCCTCGATGTGACGACTGCGCGTTCACACTGGAGCTGCCGACGGGTCCGCCACGCGTCGCTGATGTTGAGCGGGCTGCCCGCGAATCTGCCCCGCGTCCCATCCGGGACATTCTACGCGGGCGCCGCGAGGCCTATCGCATCTCGGGTCAGGCGGAGCCCCTCGAAGTCCTCATCCTCGCCAGCGAGCGCACGCCCCTGCTCGAGGTGGGCGAGGCCGTAGCCCGCCTGCGGTCTCTCGATGTCGAGCACGTCGTCCTCGGCTCGGCGTCTCACGATGGGGAGCTCCGCGGAGTTCGTATCTCCGCGGAGCGCGACGACGTTCGATACCTTCCCAACTACTGCGCCTTCACCGGTGAGGGGTGCTGCCTCGCCCCGTCACACCTCCGGCTCGAGGTCATCATGGGAAGCATCGACCTTCTCGCCGAACGCCGGCACATCGCTGCGGGCTGTTCTACGACAGGTGAAGGTCCCGCCATTCCACCCACGCCTGAGGGAGGGGTCGACCTCGTGGCGTTGAAGCGATGCATGGGCGCGTTCTGGCGCCAGAACCCTCAACGGTTCGGCTTGGCCGTCGTCGCCGAACCGTGGATGCGCGTGCGCGACTTCGCCGAGCTGCTCACAGCCTCTCTGGAGCCGGGTCCTGTCTGGAACGTCAAGGTGCTGCTTCCGCCCGGGCCGGCCGCAGCTCGATAACGTGTCTCTCCCGAGAATGCCGGGCGCTGGGCAGGGTCCGGAAGTCTCCGCTCGGTCAACGGGTTGATCAGGGGTGGTCGAGTTTGCCCAGTGCCGGTCGTGTTCCGTCCGCATCCTGAAGCTGACGGCGGACAAGTATCGTGGGCGCTGCGTCCCTTGTGCGCGCCGCCGCGAAGACCTGTTGCGCATGCCGATGCGCATTCTCCATGGTTTGATGAAGCTCCCCCGCGACCTCGCACGGATACCGTTGGACGCCTTCCGCGCTCATCGTCGAAAGGCACAGGTTCCGCGTACCCGGGCGTCAGCACTGCAGATACTGGTGGCCCGTACATCGGCCCACGAGGTACTCGA
>JAUHZF010000226.1 GCA_030426145.1 Polyangia bacterium | reverse complement strand
CGGCATGCTGGGAACCGGGTTCGACTTCGATGCCCAGCTCTCGGTGGGCATGCATACCATCACGCTCGAAGTCACGGACTCGGACGGCAACGTTGCGACCGATACCATCCAGCTCACGATGAACCCATGACGGCCCGCGTCACGCTCGTGAGCCTCTTGGTGGTGAGCGGTTGTACGGGTGCGGAGGACGCGTTGCGTCCCGTGGCTGAACCACCCCAAGTCGAGGCTGTCGACCGTAATCCCGATCCCGGAATCGTCGAGGTGGAGCTCACGGCGACCGTGGGCACGACGACGCTGGACGGCGTGGATGTGCCCATCTGGGGCTACGCGGACGGAGACGGTCTGCCGACCATGCCGGGACCCATGATCGTGGCCGAACCAGGTGACCTCCTCGTCGTTCACTTTTACAATCAGCTGGAGGACGGCACGACGTTGCACTTTCACGGCCCCCGGCTGCCCAATGAGATGGACGGTGCACCGGTCGGGGGTGCCATCGTCGCGCCCGGTGAGTCCTTCGACTACGTCTTCCCGCTCGAGGATGCGGGTACCTTCTGGTACCACCCCCATTGGGATACGGCTCGACAACTCGAGCGTGGCCTTTACGGCCAATTGGTGGTGCGCGAGCCGGCGGTTGCTGGAGCGAACGAGCGCTTCTTCCTACTCGACGACGTGGACCGCGATGATTCGGGCCACATCGTTGTCGAGGCGACTGAAGACGACCGACGGTTCGGGCGTCGCGGCGACACCATGCTCGTCAATGGCGCGGTCAGCCCGGTTCTCGATCTTTCGAGCAACGCGCTCGAGCGCTGGCACCTCACCAATGCGTCGAACGGACGCTACTTCGCGCTCCGGATTCCGGAACACACGTTTACCGTCATCGGGACGGATGGTGGCCTACTTGGTGAGAGCTACGATACGAAGCGCTTGGTGATGACACCAGGCAGTCGGTTCGATGTGGTCGTGTCCATCACCGGGGCGCCTGGCGATACCATCGATGTCATGACCGAACCGGTCGACCGCGGTCCAAGCTCTCCCAACGACGTCAGCCATCGGCTGATGACGCTACGCCTCGGAGCAGCCGGTTCTTCACCACCAGACGGTTGGAAGGGGAGCCTGCCGCGCCGTCAGATCGCACCCATCGACGTCAGTGGAGCGAAGGCGCGTGAACTTCGACTCGGAGCCGCGGAGCGCCCCGACGCGGTCTCGTTTTATATCAACGCGGAGTCGTGGCCTTTCGCCGAGCCGGAGCAGGGCGTCGTCGGAGACGTCGAGGTCTGGTCGGTGGTCAACGACACGGCGACGAGCGAGCCCTTTCACCTTCACGGGACGTTCGTGCAACCTCTAGACCTCGACGGAACCGCGTGGCCTCACCTCTCGTTGGAGGATGTTGTCGACATCCCGAGTGGAAGCACGGTGCGTCTCGCCGTTCCTCTCGAGCGTGAGGGCAACTGGATGTTCCATTCCCACATTCTCGAGCACGCCGAGCTCGGCATGATGAGAGTGCTCAGGCTGGTGCGTTGATGCGCATCTACGGCAGCGGGATCGTCTTCTCGGCGGTGGCGATGACGTGGTCGCGGCTGTCCCATCCGCGGCGGCGGGCCTCCGTGAGGGGGTAGGCGCGGTAGATGAGGGTCGCGCGCACGGTGGCGTCGGTGCAGCCGGCGAGGCGGTCGAAGCCGTAGGTCGAGACCTCGGCCGTGCCCGGGGCGATGCGGTTGTCGCTCGCCATGTCGATGGCGCGGTGATGAGGGACCTGGCGGCGTCCATTGGCATCGACGAGCACGCGTCCGAAGGTGGTGCCGGCGAGCCCTGCGAGCGCGGTCGACGGCTGCTCGTCGAGCATGCTGGGCCGAGCCTCGGCGAGGTACACGAGGTCGCCGGCGCTCGCGGTGAGGGAGGCATCGACCGTGATCACGTCGCCGACGACGGAGAGCACCGTCGCTTCGGCCAAGGGCTCACGCAGGGGACGCCCCTTTTCGGCGGGGGTCAGCGCCGGGTTCGCGAAGAAGCCGATGCCGCCGTAGGACTCGAAGCCGTTGGGGCGCACCATCCGCAAGACGTCACCCGCCTTGGCCGTGGTGCCAGGCCAGGTGACCGTGACCCCGGCCACCGTCACGTCGGTCCCGACGGTTCCTTCGGCGAGACGTCCTCCGAGGTCGTCGACGGTGGAGCCCGCGATGGGCGCGAGGCTGCCACAGCCCTGGCCATCGGCCTCCACGAGGAGGATGAGGCGCCGCATCGGCTCTCCCGTGGGCAGTGCGTGGCCGCAGCCCACGTTGGCCACGCTCACCGACGCGTCCACCGTGGAGGCGGTGGCGCTCACCTGCACGCTGATGAAGGCGGCCTCGTCGATGAGGGGTGCGGTCTCACCACCGTACGGGTTGCGGCCCATGAGGGGGCCGCGGAAGAGGTGCCTTCGGTTGTCGTCGGGGGAGCGAACGAAGCCGAAGGTGATGGAGGCGGTATCGTAGGTCGCGAGGTCGGACGAGGACTGGAGCTCGAAGTTGCCAGGCATGTGACAGTGCTGGCACGGGGTGTTGCTCTGGCCGTAGGCCGAGGCCGTCCATTCTTCGTAGGTGGTGTGCACCGGAAGTCCGTTCGGCCACCGCTGTGCGTCGAGGCTCTGCCCGCTGATGAGGGCGGGCTGCTCTTGCTGATGGCAGCCGGCGCAGAACGTGGCCTCGTTGAACACGGGCGCGTAGCTACCGCCCATGGCGGGGGTGGGCACGTCGAGCAGGGGGCCGAACATCACCGCGCGTGGCTGAGCCATGAAGTTCAGCTCCTGCGGGCGCTGCAGCTTCATACGTCCAGCGACCCCGGGCGGGGCCATCAGATCGACGTCGTTGACCTTGTGGCAGAAGTCGCAGTGCACACCGGCGTCGTAAGCGACGTCGGTCGCTTCGTGCAGGCTCCGACCTCCGACCTCGCCGTTCATGCCCGGCGCGTGGCAGTCGGCGCAGGCGCCGAAGGCGGTGGGGGGAGAGGCGAGGGTGGGATCGTCACAGGCTTGTTCGGTGGGGCCGCCGCAGCCGTTGAGGTCGGGCAGCACGCCGTCGCCGAGGTAACACTTGTCGATGGCGTTGGTGGTACCTGGCTCGAGGCCGCTGCGCCACACTCCACCGGCCTGCGTGCAGCTCGACGCGCTCGCGATCGCCGATGCGACCCCTGCGAAGACGTCCTGAACTTGCGGGTCACGCGCCGCATCGGCGTGGGCGCTGAGTCGAAAGTCCTTGGTGATCTGGATGTGGCAGTGGCCACAGAAGAGCGTGTTGGGATCGTCGCCTTGGCCCGGAGCGCCGTAGACGTAGGCGCCGGCGTTGTCAGGGGGCTTCACCGCGATGAGGTCGAGCACGACCGGGTCTTCGGGGAGCGATTGAAACTCGAGGCCGCGCGACCGGTAGCCCTGTTTGGTGGCGACGATGGCCGGTGTGCCGCGCCCGTCGTAGCGCATCTCGTAACTGAAGCTGCCGTCGGCCGCGCTGAGCACCATGTCTTCGACGCGCCCACCCTGCAATACGAAGGCGCCCTCGACGGCATGGCCGTCTTCGTCGACGACGGTGCCCTCGACGGTGAAGGTCTCGGTGAGCGGGGCGCCCGTGTTTCCGCCGCCGGTGCTCGAGACGCTGCTGCTGCTCGCGCCGCCCGCGGCTCCGGTTCCGGTGGTGCTCCCGCTCGGATCGACCGGCGTGTCGTCGCCGCACGCACCCACGAGGCCAGCGGCCAGAAAGAAGGCGATGCCGATGCGCTTCATTGCGACAACCCCAAGATCCAGGCCTCGACGGCAGCCAAGCCGGCGGCGTCGACGTCTTCCGTGCCGACGGGGGGCATGGCGGCGTTGTTCCCACGCTGGCTCATGCGAAACCAGATCGAGCTCTCGTCCGGTGAGCCCGACACGACCCGCCCCGTGACCTGTTGATCGGCGAAGACCTGGTTGGGTCGACCGACGGCGGTGAGGTAGGCCCCGCTCTCTTCGACCGAGGCGAGTCCCGCGTCGAGCCAGAGGTTCAGGTCGAGCTGCGGCACGGCATCGGCAGATGCGTTGTGACAAGGGCCGCAGTTGACGTGCAGCGCGCCGAGGGCGGCGACGGTGGTCGCGTCGCCGGGCACGTCGAGCGGTGCGGCGGGAGGCGCGCTGAGCTTTCCGGCCATGGCGAGATCGTCGAGGGTGAGCTCGGACCCCGCATGCGAGAGCTGGAGCGCCGAGAAGCCGAGGGCCCGCGACGGTCGTCCGCCGCCCTTGGGCTCGAGCGCTCCGTGGCATTGCCGACACGCGGCTTCGCTCGGCACGTCGTGCGCGGTGCCCTTGGCGTTGCTGAGGCCGTCGGGCGTTCGCACCGCGTCGGTGAAGGCCTCATTCCACACGTAGGAGGTCATGACCCAGTCGTAGGGGCCTGAACCCACGCGCTGCGTGAGGCGGGTCTCGATGAGCGTGCCGTCTCGGGTGAAGCTCTTCCAGAGTCGCGTGCCCACCGGAAGCGACCAGTCGTTCATGTCGCTGGTGTCGATCTGGCTGCACTCGGGGATGTAGACGTAGCGGTCCTTCGTCGCGTCGTCCGACCAAAGGACCCAACGGGGCGTGAAACGCGACACCTGGGGGTTCAGGATCTGGGCTGGGGTGTCGCTGTAGAGACCCGTGGCCGACAGCAGATCGGGCACCGGGAGGTCGGCGGGGAGGCTGTCGACGCACCCCGCGCCGCCCATCCCTCCGGCACCGGTGGTCGACGTGCTGGTCGTGCTGCCGCCTGCGCCTCCCGACCCGGCGCTGCTGCTCGAGGACGACGCGCTCGAGGTCGGCGAGGCCGGCTCGTCGTCGCCACACGCCACCAGTGGCAAGAGCAACGCGAAGGTTACGAAGAGCGTCGACCGCATGACTGTAAATTAGACCAGCCTCTGCGGATGCGTCCACGACGGGTCCCGGAATGGGTGGTCAGATCGCCATTTTCACCCTAAACCATGAACCAGGCGTTCGCGGGGGCGGCACGCCAATGCTTTGGAAACCTAACGATGACGTACCGACAGACGATCTCCGCTTCGATGATGGCCCTGCCTCTCACCCTGGCACTAGCGGCCCCAGCCTGCTCCAGCTCCACGGCAGCGGAGGAGGACGACGAGGGCAGCCCGACCCCCAGCTGTACCGCCGACGCCGAGTGTACGCTCGGCGAGTGGTGCACCGAGGGCAGCTGCACCGAGCCGACGGATGCATGGCCTCTTGGCCAGGGCGACGGCAGCGCGGCTTCGGTCGGCCTCACCTACGTCTTCGCGCCTTCGGTTCCTCGCGAGGTCACGGACATCGCTTTCGACCCCAAGCTGTCGAATCGACTCTGGATCCTGATGCGCGAGTTCGAGTCGGACCAGGTGTGCACGTCGTCGAGCAACTGCGCCGGCGATGCTTACCTGTCGCTCGAGGGCAAAACCGCCATCCTCGACAACCCCGCCACCGACGACGCCTTCGTGCAGGTCATCACCGACCCCAACGCCTGGCACTTCATGCGTCGCCCGACCAGCCTCGCGATGACCCCCGACGGCAACTTCGCCACCGTGCACGAGGCCCGCACCGGCAACTTCTTCGGCGATGACGTCGACTTCATCGGCCCATCCCTCTGGTCGACCGATCTGAGCATCTATGGGATCCAGCCCGACTACCCGGGCGCCAACGGCTCGCACCTCGACATGCTCCACCAGACCCCCTACGGCATGGGCATCACGTGGGGAGGCACGGGCAACATGTTCTACGTCTTCAACGGTGATGTCGGGGCCATCGACCAGGTCGACTTCGCGGCCGACCACGGACCCGGGGCCGACGACCACAGCGACGGCACCTACCGGCGCTACGTCGCGGGCCAGCTCGCGCGGGTCGAGAACATCCCGAGCCATCTCGCCATGGAGGGCAACTGGCTCTACATCGCCGACACCGGCAACGGCCGTGTGGTGCGTCTCGACGTCTCCACGGGCGTCGACGAAGGCGACATCAGCCCCGTCTACGAGCCGCTCGCCTACTCCTCGATGGTGCAGGGGGCCACGCTCGAAGAGGTGGTTCCTGCCGGCACCCTCAGCCAACCGAGTGGCCTCGCCATTCGTGATGGCCTGCTCTACGTGAGCGACTACGCCACCAAGAAGATCAGCGCCTTCGACCTCGAAGGAAACCTCGTGCGCGAGCTTCAGCTCGACATCCCCAACGGCATCACCGGGCTTCACTTCGGCCCTGAGGGCCGCCTCTACTTCGTGGAGAAGGATGTCGGAAACGTGTGGCGCATCGAGCCGCGCCTCTGAGCCCATCCGACTTCAGTCGGCAAGCTCGACGACGAAGGGGACGTGGTCGCTGGTGCCCACGTCCTTCTGAATCGCGTATCCCGTGAGGTTGGGGACCAGCGCTTCGCTCGCGAGCACGTAGTCGATGCGCCAGCCGTGGTTCTTCTCCTTCTCGTTTCGCCACGGCGGGAACCACGTGAAGAGGGTGTCGTCGTCGGTGAAGTGCCGTAGACAGTCGACCACCCCTTCGGACATCAGGGCTTCGAAGGCGCTGCGTTCCTTCTTGCTCTGACCCAGCCCGCCTTGTTTGTGGTGGCTCGGGTGGAGGTCGGCGTCGCTCCTGGTGACGTTGAGGTCGCCGCACAACAGGACCCGATCACCGGCTGCGTGGTGCTCGGCCACCCATCGTCTCAGCGCGTCGAGAAAGCGCAGCTTGGGGTCGAGGCCGTCTTTGCCACCGTTGTGCACGTAGACGGAGGCGACCACGAGGCCCGACGACAGCCGCGCCGTCGTGATGCGGTGCTCTTCGTCGAAGTCGGGGACTTCGATGGTGCCGGCACCCACCGTGTCGCGCCGAAGGTGCAGGCTCACGCCGGAGTAGCCCCCAGCGCCACCATGCCAGTGGTTGTGGTAGCGCGGCAGCCCCGTGAGGGGCTCGGGCACCTGTGACGGTGCGGCTTTGATCTCCTGCAGGCAGAAGACGTCCGGCATCTCGGCGTCGGACCATGCGGTGACGTCGTCGAACCGGGCGCGGATCCCGTTGACGTTCCAGGTCGCGATCTTCACCGCGAGGGCTCAGTTGACCGTGTAGGCTTCGGCGTCTTCGGCGCCTTCGGCCTGGGCCAGCTCTTTGGCGCCGCGGGCCCGACGACGCTCGATGGCGGCGCGCACGAAGGCGGTGAAGAGCGGGTGCGCCTCGAACGGCTTGGACTTGAACTCGGGGTGGAACTGACAACCCACGAAGTGCGGGTGATCGCTCAGCTCGACCATCTCGACCAAGTGGCGGTCGGGCGAAAGGCCAGAGAGCACGAGTCCATGCTCGGTGAGCTGGTCGCGGTAGGCGTTCGACACCTCGTAGCGATGCCGGTGACGCTCGCTCACGCGGTTGCGGCCGTAGATCTTGGCGGCGATGGTGCCTTCTTCGAGCGCGCAGGGGTACGCGCCGAGCCGCATCGTTCCGCCCTTGTCGACCACATCCTCTTGGTCGGCCATGAGGTCGATGATGCAGTCCGCGCCGTCCTTGTCGAACTCGCGCGAGTTGGCGCCGGCGATCTTGGCCACGTTGCGGGCGTATTCGACCACCGCCAACTGCATGCCGAGGCAGATCCCGAAGAAGGGTACCTTGGACTCGCGGGCGAAGCGGATGGCGTCGATCTTTCCTTCGGCACCGCGGTCGCCGAAGCCGCCGGGCACGAGGATGGCGTCGAGGTGGCCGAGCAGCGCCTCGGGCCCTTTCTTCTCGATCTGCTCGGAGTCGACGTACTCGAGGTCGACCGCCACATCTTGGCTGATCCCGCCGTGCACGAGCGCCTCGTGCAGCGATTTGTACGCGTCCTTGAGGTGTACGTACTTGCCGACGATGCCGACCTTGATCGACCCGTCCATCGGCTCCTTGAAGCGCTGGACGATCTGGCGCCAACGGCTCAGGTCGGGTTGGCGCGACCAGATGTTGAGGATGTCGACGAGCGTGTCGTCGAGACCTTCCTCGTGCAGCGCATGGGGCACGGCGTAGATGCAGTCGACGTCGACCGCCGCGATGACCCGGTCGACCCGAACGTTGCCGAAGAGGGCGATCTTCTCTTTCAGGGTCTTGGGCAGCTTACGGTCGCACCGGCAGACGAGCACGTCCGGCTGGATGCCGATCTCGCGCATGGCCTTGACCGAGTGCTGGGTCGGCTTGGTCTTCAGCTCTCCCGCGGTCGCGATGTAGGGCACGAGGGTGACGTGCATGCTCACCGCGTTCTGCGGACCGAGCTCGACCTTGAGCTGACGAATGGCCTCGAGGAAGGGCAGGGACTCGATGTCGCCGACCGTGCCGCCGACCTCGACGATGGCTACGTCGACCCCGTCGGCCGCCTGGATGATGCGGGTCTTGATCTCGTGGGTGACGTGCGGAATGACCTGCACCGTCGCCCCGAGGTATTCGCCGCGACGCTCCTTGCTGATCACCGCCTCGTAGATCTTGCCGGTGGTGAAGTTGCTCTCCCGGGTCATCGTGGCGCTGGTGAAGCGCTCGTAGTGCCCGAGGTCGAGGTCGGTCTCGGCTCCGTCGTCGGTCACGAAGACCTCGCCGTGCTGGTAGGGCGACATCGTGCCGGGGTCGACGTTGATGTAGGGATCCAGCTTGATGTTGGTCACGCGCAAACCACGCGCTTCCATCAAGGCGGCGACGCTGGCGGCGGCCAGACCCTTGCCGATTGAAGAGACAACTCCCCCCGTGACGAAGATGTACTTAGTTCGCCGGCTCATGCCCGCGCTCCCAAGTGGTGAAGAGGGCGGTGGGCAGAGTGGCTACGCGGGGAGGACAGCCTCATGGCTGGTGGGGGATTCTAGGCACCCGCCGCCTCCCGTCAATAGAATGCTCCAAGACCTTGCTCATCGTGCCCGGTTCACCCGGCCGCGACTTGGGGAGAACCTGTGAACATCGTCCGAGTTCGCGCCGACGAGATGGCGGCCCCAGTGCTCGCCCTAGAGGTCGACGGGGCGATCTACGACGTCGTCGCCCTCGAGGAGCACTGGGGCGTGCGCCCTTGGTCGACATCCGGAGATTTTCACGCGCGCGTGTTCAGCGCCCGCGGCGCGGGGCTCGATCTGATCGATGCACGGCTCCGCGGGGGCGACCGGCCGACCGAAGCTCGTCTCCTATCCGACGATGTGTTGCCGCTTCCGCCCTGCGACACCGACCGAACCACCTACGTCCAGCTCGCCCCCCTCGCGCTGGGCTCGCCTCGCTTCGTGGTGCAGGAGGCGCGATCGATGGTCGGTGATGGGCAGCCGGTGCCGCTTCGCGGTGGCCCCAGGGTCGAGCTCGGCATGGCGGCGCTGCTTGGAGACGACCTCTACGACGCGAGCCCCCGCGAGGCGGCGCGCGCGGTGCTTGGTCTTGCGCTGGTCGCGGATTGGTCGCCGTACGATCGCTGGTCGGTACCACCCTCGGGGCCGGACGGCCCTACCCAGCTCGGTCCTGCCATCGTGACCGGTCTCGCCCTGCGCGACGCGGCCAAGATGGAAGCGAAGGTCCAGCTCGGAGGGGCGCCACCCGAAACGCTCGGCACCGTGGGAGACGACGTGCGACTCGCGGAGCGGTTGGCCTACGTCAGCCGTGCGATGCCCCTGCGCACCGGGGACGTGGTGGGGCTCGGTGCCGTCGCGACGCTGGAGCTCGCCTTCGGGCAGCGGATGCGATTCTGGATGCGCGGACGAACCCGGCAGCTCGGTGCCCTGCACGGCTGGGCCGTGCCGGCGCCGGCGTTGTCAGGCTAAAAACCTTCCCACGCTGGGCGAGGGGGCCCTCCCCAAACGGCGTCGCTTCGCGACGATTTGTAGCGAATGCACGCTCACCTATTTAGGTCTCGCGCTCGTCCAGGGCTTCTAGAAGGTGCCGGTGAGGCCGAAGCCCGTCATCGCTGGGGAGACGACAGGGGCGAGCTGGAAGGTCGCTTCGGTCGTGGGCTCCTCGCCCTCGGGGGCCTCGGTGGTCATGACGAGGGCCTCGGTGATGAGGGCGAGGCCGCCGAGCTGGGCGATGCCTTCGAGCGCGTAGAGCACGCCGCGAACGTAGAGGATCGCGCCGCAATCGGGGTCGTTGTAGCGGCACTCGTTGCGCCCCATGGCGATCCACGGGCCCGCGACGGGGATGTAGAGCGAGTCGATGCCGGGGGTGTTGGGGTAGACGGAAGCGAAGATGGCGCCGGCGCCGTAGGAGAGACCGAACATGCCCACGCCACCACCTACGAGACCGTAGCGCACGGGCGTGGGCGGGTAGCGGACCACGTTCTCGTCTTCGCCTTCGGCGGCCCATGCCGAAGGCTCACCGATGGGGCGGTCCTGGGCGGCCGCGGGCGTCGCGAGGAGGAGGCCGGCGAGCGTACCCAGCGCGAAGGTGGCGCTGGAGAGCTTCACTTCTTCTCCTCTTCCTTCTTCTTCTGCTCCGCCTCTTCTTCTTCCTTGGACGGGATCTTCACCGTGGTGGTGAGCTTCTCTTCGCCATCGAACGGCGGGACGATCTCACCCACGTAGGACTTCTTGATGCAGGCCTGGGCGTTGTCGGGAAGGGTCATCCACTCCGGCCCCAGGATGACGTCGGTGACGCGGCCCTTGGTGCCGTCGAAGAGGACCTCGACGTCACCCTCGCCGGGCGGCACCTCGGCCGTCGTTCGGCACTGGCGTACCTTGCGCGAGCCGCGATCGAGCGCGATCTTGGCCGCCTCTTGGTCGAGCTTCACCTTGGACTCCTCGAGGTAGTCCTCGACCTCCTCGTCGGTGATGTCGGCCTCCATCGGCTTGTCGTTGCCCGGCTCCTCCGCCGGCTTGCCCTTGCCACCGCAAGCGGTGAGGGCCAGGGCGACGGTGAGACTGGTGATGAGGCTGCGCATGGGGACTCCTGAGCGGGTGTGGGCCGGCTTCTTCCTATGGACGGAGCCGGCGGGCCGTTTGGCTCATCCGCTGGCATAATGCATCCGTTGCTATTTCGGTACACTCCCTTACCTCGGCTCGGGCTCCTCGTCCTCCTCGCCCTCACCCTGCGACCGCTTTCGACGGCGCGGGCGGAAGGGCCTGCGGCGACGGCGACATCCTCGAGCGCTCCTCCGACCGCGGCGTCTGCCCTTCTCGACGTCGACGCGGTCGAGAAGGCACGGGCGCGTCTCGCCAGCGCCGTGGCCAAACACGGGGGAACGGTGGGCATCGCGGTCACGGACCTCGATGGTCGGTTGCTGGTCGGCCACCAGCCCGATCGACCCCTCAACCCCGCTTCCAACATGAAAGTGGTGACGGCATGGGCGGCGCTGAAGCTGCTCGGGCCACAACACCAGTACCTCACCGCCCTCCACGGCCGCCTCGGCCGTCAGATGCCCACCCTCGGGCTCCGCGGAGATGGCGACCCGTCCCTCGAGCGACGGCACCTCTGGGAGATGGTGGAGCGTCTTCACCGGGCGGGCTTGCGCGAGGTGGGGGACGTGGTGGTCGATCAGTCGGCCTTCGCGCCACCCGAGACCCCGCCGGCCTTCGATGCCCAGCCTCACGAGTGGGCATCTTTCCGCGCCCCCGTGTCGGCGGTGGCCCTGGCTGGGAACACGATCACCGTCGAGGTCCGGCCTCGGGCCGAAGGTGAGTCCGCCGCCGTGGTGGTGGTGCCCGAGGGGGTGGTGCGGGTCGAAGGCCGCGTGAAGACCTCCGCCGCCGGCAAGCCCGACGCGGTGGGCCTCGAGATGACGGTGGAGGGAGACAGTCTCGTTGCTCGCGTCAGCGGCAGCTTGCCTGCCGATGGCCGTACGGTGCGGGTCACGCGACGGGTCGACGATCCGCGGCGACTCGCGGGGCTCGCCCTCGTCGCCATCTGTCGTCAGTTGGGCATCGAGGTCACCGGCGAGGTGAAGGTCGGAACGGTGCGTGGCACCCTCGTGTCGGCGCATCGATCGGCGCCGCTGACGGCCTTGCTTCTGCCTCTCGGCAAGAAGAGCAACAACTTCTACGCCGAGACCATCTTCAAGAGCATCAGCGGCATGGAGGGCAAAACCCCCGCGAGCCACGCACGCTCAGCCGAGCTGGTGGTCGAAGCGCTGAAGAGCGCCGGGATGCCCCTCACCGGGGTAGAGATCCGGAACGGCTCGGGACTCTTCGAAGGCGGGCGTCTCACCGCGCGTGTGCTCGCCCAACTTCTGGCCCAGGCGCACGACGACCCTGCCGTAGGGCCCGAGCTTCGTGCACAGCTGTCGGTGGCAGGAGTGGACGGAACCCTCCGCGCGCGCATGCGCGCGCACGCGGAGACCCGCGCCGTGCGTGCCAAGACGGGAACGCTTGCGGCTGTGAGCGCCATGAGCGGCTACGCCACGTTGAAGGGCGGAAAGACGGTGGCCTTCTCGCTCCTCATCAATGACGTGAAGGGCAAAGCCGTGCCTTTGCGCAAAGAGCTCGACGCCTTCGTCGAAGCCCTCATACGAGCTGGCCACCCCTAGCCCATCTCTCGTGCTCGACCTCGTGCTCGACCTCGTGCTCGAGAACCTCGAACCTCGAACCTCGTGCTCGAGAACCTCGTGCTCGAGAACCTCGAACCTCGAACCTCGAACCTCGAACCTCGAACCTCGAACCTCGAACCTCGAACCTCGAACCTCGAACCTCGAGGACCTCCAGCACGCTCGAGCGTGCGCAGCATACAAAGTGAGAACGCCGATTCACGCATCGAAGCGTGAACCGGCGTCTCGTTGGGCGATGGCTATGGGCTCAGCCGAAGTCGCGCATCTGGCGCCGCATCTTGGCGAGCGCTTGCTCCTGGAGCTGACGGATCCGCTCCCGCGACAGCTGGTACTTGTCACCGATCTGCTTGAGGGTGAGCTCGCTCTCGTTGTCGAGACCGAAGCGCCACCGGATGATGTTCGACTCGATGGGCGTCAGCTTGGTGAGCAGACGCTGGACTTCGTCGTTCCAGTAGCGACCCGCTAGCGACTCGAAGGGCGACGGCGCGTCCTCCTCCTCGAGGAAGTCCACGAACTTGCGGCCATCCTCGTCGCCCACGGGGCGGTCGAGGGAGAAGGGCGCATCGGCTGAGAACGACCGCACCTTGTCGAGCTTCTCGCGGGCGACGCCCGTCTGCTGCTCGAGCTCGGCGATGGTCGGCTCCCGCCCGAGCCGGGCCAGGGTGGCCTGGGTCGCGCGGGCGACGCGGTTGTACGTGTCGAGCATGTGGACCGGGATGCGCACCGCGCGGCCCTTGTCGGCCAGGGCGCGGTTGATCGCGTGACGGATCCACCACGACGCGTAGGTGGAGAAGCGGTAGCCGCGGGTGTGGTCGAAGCGCTCGACCGCCTTCATGAGGCCGATGTTTCCCTCCTGAATCAGGTCGATGAGGGGCATCTTTCCGCGGTTGTAGCGACGCGCGATGCTCACCACGAGGCGGAGGTTGGCCTTTACGAAGCGATTCTTGGCCTCGAGCTGCCGGTCGTAGCTGTTGCGAACCTTGCGCACGTAGCCCCAGTAGGTGGGGGTCGGCGAGAGGTACGGAACGGCCTCGCCGGAGACCACCTCACGGGCACCGGTGGGATCGGGCTCCTGGCCGATGTCGTGGGCGATGCGCCAGGCACGGGTCATCCAGAGTCGGTCGGAGTCGGGCAGCTGCACCTTTTGGGCGATGACGCGCGTGAGCTCCGTGTACTCCTCGACCTTGGCTGCGCTCAGCTTCTTGCGCTTCGCGAGCTTGAGGGCTTGCTCGATCTCGGGGGCGTCGACCTTGTCCTTGCCCGTCGCCTCGATGTCTTCGAGGAGAGCGGTGAGGATGTAGGGTGCTGCCGGCATGTACGACAGCATGTTCATCCAGTGCTGGATCTCGGCCGCCTCGACTTGCTTCGCCGCTTCGACTTCCTCGCGGTGGCCCATCACTGGATGGTTGGCCATGTCACGGAAGTAGCGGGCGAGCATCGAGTCGCCGGCCTTGCGGGAAGCCGCCGACGGTGCGCGTGACGCACGCGTAGATGCCGGAGGCGGGGCCTCGGAGGTTGGCGCCTGCGGGCGCCGACGCACCGACGTCGTCTCGTCGTCATCGATGACGAGCTGAGTCGGCGAAAGCTGTGCAGCGGGCTTGCTCATGGTGGGGTTCTCGGGTGGGGGCTTGGGGGCGTCGGCCTGGGAGGCCGGCACCGGGGGAGCACCCGCCGGGGAGGCGGAGCGCGCGGAACGGGCCCGGGGAGAGACCCGTGGGCGGCGGGTCTTGGTCGCCCGCACCGAACGCTTCGAGCTCTTGCTCTGGGCGTTGCGGCCGGACTTTCGGGCCTTCGGGGACTGGAGGCTGGAGGGGTTCATCGGGGGGAATTTCGCCAAGGGGGGCTGGGGTGACCGTTCAACCGATGAGGGCGGACGATCATTCCCCTTGAATACGGCGAGCCGTCGTCTAAGGTTTCAGGGTCGGACGGTAGTGCGCGCATTCATCGCTTCGTGTAAGACGCCGTGATCGGATTTGAGTTCCATCTAGGGTGGAATTGAAGCAATTCCGGTACCAAGAGGGGTGAGACGGCGTGTCGCTGACCTGACTACATGCCGTGAGCGGCCGTTCGACGGAGGATCTTCAATCGGATCCATCATCTGAAGGTCGCCACGGACCGCCAGAACCGCAACCACCCATACGTATAGGGAGCGGATCTAGCCGTGTAAGGGCGTGCGCCTGTGACGCACGGTGCGCACCCGTGACACAGATGCCTTGCCTCACCCGCCCGCTGACAACACCGTTGTCGACGTCACAAACATGACGCCGGCGTTAGAAATGCATCAGGCGTACCTGTGCCGAAACGTGGTTGCAGGTGCGCTAGAACTGACGCAGAAAACGCGGGTCGTTCTCGAAGAGGACCTTGATGGTCGGGATGTCGTAGCGAAGCATCGCGAGCCGCTCGATGCCCATGCCGAGCGCGTAGCCCTGGTACACGCTGGAATCGATGCCGCACGCCTCGAGCACCACGGGGTGGATCATGCCGCAGCCGAGCACTTCCAGCCAGCCGGTGCCCTTGCAGACCTTGCACGCTCCTCGGGTGTCGACAGTGCAGAATGGGCACCCGAGGTCGACCTCGGCCCCCGGCTCGACGAACGGAAAGTAGCTCGGTCGCAGTCGCACCGCCGTACCCTCCCCGTAGAGCGCCTCGGCAAAGGTGCGCAGAACACCCTTGAGGTCCGACATGCTCACGTCCCGGTCGACCATGAAGGCCTCGAGCTGGTGGAACATCGGCGAGTGCGTGAGGTCGTCGTCGCGGCGGTAGACGGCGCCACAGTTCACAATCGCCATCGGGGGCTCGCGCTCCGACAGGAGCCGGCTCTGGGCGTTGCTCGTGTGGGTACGGAGGAGCGTGCGCGCGTCGGGCGGCACCTTCCCGTCGGCTGACTTCACGTCGACCCAGAACGTGTCCTGCATGTCGGTGGCAGGATGGTCGGGGGGGAAGCCGAGCTTGGTGAAGTTGTTGGTCTCGGTCTCGACCTCCGGAGCATCGACCACTTCGAAGCCGAGGTCGCGGAAGATGCGGAGCAGGTCGTCGCGGGTCTGGAGCACCGGGTGCAGGTGCCCACGGCGCATCGGCAACCGG
>JAUHZF010000225.1 GCA_030426145.1 Polyangia bacterium | reverse complement strand
TTCAACGTCGACTCCCGCCCGACGTTCAACCCCTGCAGACCTTCAACGTCGGCAAAGGGGACGTTCAACCCCTGCAGACCCGCCCTGCTCCCGTCCAACGTCCACTTCGGCGACGTTCAACCCCTGCAGACCTTCAACGTCGACTCCCGCCCGACGTTCAACCCCTGCAGACCTTCAACGTCGGCAAAGGGGACGTTCAACCCCTGCAGACCCGCCCTGCTCCCCTCCAACGTCCACTTCGGCGACGTTCAACCCCTGCAGACCTTCAACGTCCACATTCGGGACGTTCAACCCCTGCAGACCTTCAACGTCGGAACGTCCCGGGCTTTGCAGGCTAACGCTCGAGATAACCGGCGAAACCAGGAATCCGCGGAGTCGCGCAGCCGGGTGTGGTGCAACTCCGCGGCTCCGCGGAAGCCCAAGTCACCAGAACGCCCACGAGAATCAGAACGCCCACGAGAACCAGAACGCCCACGAGAACCAGAACGCCCACGAGAACCAGAACGCCCACGAGAACCCACGAGAACCAGAACGCCCACGATAACCCACGAGAACCAGAACGCCCACGAGAACCAGAACGCCCACGAGAACCAGAACGCCCACGAGCACGAGCCCACGAGCACGAGTTCACGGGCACGAGCACGAGCCCACGAGCACGAGAACGCCCACGAGGCCGAGTACGAGTCCGAGAACACAGCGCGTGGCGGTGCCCGCGTCTCCGCGGAGTCGCCCTACCGCTGGGCTACGGGTTGGCCTGCGGTCGCGTCGAGGGCGGTGAGGTGGCCGCCGTGCTCGACGAAGATGCGGCCTTCGGTTCCGCGGAGACGGTGTGGCTCGCCTTCGAGGCGTCGGGTCCATGCGACGTCGCCGTCGAGGGTGAACGCGAAGACCTTGGTCTCGTCGTCGCCGGGCACGGCCACCACCACGCGGCGGGCGTGCACCACGCTGCGATCGCGGTGGGCGGGCGCAGGCAGCGTGCGCACCCAACGGACTTCGCCGCCTTCGACCGTGAGCACCACGGGCTGCTCGCCCCTCTGGCCCAGCGCCACGATGTGGCCTTCGGCGCCCTGGAGCGCGAAGGGCAGGTCGTAGCCGGCGAACCGCGGCGGGGGGACCGTTGCCACCTCGGCCGGGCCCCGCTCGGGCTCGGACTCGAGCGGGCTCGCCGTGAGGCCCGCGTCGAGCACCACCGGCTTGGGGCCCTCGGGGGCGGGGATGAAGCCCGTCGCCTCGGCTTGGCCGTCGCCGTCGACATCCACGAGCCGTAGCGAGCCGCCGATCCAGGTCGCCGTGGCCGCGGCCGCGGGGGTCTGCATCAGCGCGACCGCCGCCCCGATCACACCCAGCAGACCCGCGCCCGCCACCCACGGCGCCCACGAACGACGCGCCGGCGCACGCAACCGGGCGAGCTCTCGGTCGCGGTCGCGCAGTTCGTCCTCGAGCACGGTGACCCGGTGACGCAGCGCCTCTCGTGGGTGGCGAAAGGGCATCATGAGAACGGAGCACATGCCTCGTATGGGCCCGCGGTGCAACGCCACGACGCCTCCGCAGCCCCAGGAGCCAACCCCGCCCTCAGCAAAAAAGTTCACCTTGGGCGGATTTTTGGGAACCGCGCTGACGCGGGCGTTGTCTGCGCTAACTTGAGAGGCCTGGTGTCCAGCGAAACGCGACAGCTCCGCCGTCGAGGTCGGATCGCCGCTGGGATGGCGACCTTGGGGCTCGTCTTCTTGGGCAGCGTCGCCTGGCGTCAGCTCGGCACCAGCGACGAAGAGCGCGCGGCCCAGAGCTACCGCAGCGCGCGCTACTGCATGCTCGGCGACGAAGATGGCGCCGCCATGCACCGCCTTCGCACCCGGGTCGTCACCTCCGACCTCGACCCCACACACCGCGACTGGCCCCTCCGATGCGGACCCACCCTGCAGCGGCTCCGCGGCCAGCTCGACAACCTGCTCATCGAGCGCCGCGAAGCCTGCGACGACTCCGTGTGCTGCCCCGGCGACACCACCTGCGATGGGCTCGCCCGGCTGCGCGACGAGGTCGACAACGCCTTCGCCTTCTCCGTCTACCCCAAGCGCCTCGGCTTCGACCCCACCGACTTTCTCCTCGCCGGCCAGGAGCTCGGCTTCGAAACCGGTGAGGTGCCCGACGGCGGCCCGAAGCCACCGCCGGTGTCGGAGATGATCGCGCCGGTGAACATGAAGCCCCTCTTCACCGGTGAGTACCTCCGCCTCCTCACCGACCCCGACGGGGAAGATGGCCTCGACCTGCTCTTCTACGAGCACGAGGAGCGCTACACTCTGTGTCGACTCGACCTCTCGCGGCAGGCCGTGGCCCGCTGTCGCGCGCTCGGCGAGAACATCCCGGTCGGTCTGGCCGGCGAGATCCTCGCCGGTGAAGACGGCGCCCCCCGACGCCTCTACGCGCAGGGGCCCGGCACCGGCATCGGTGGCTGGCACCACGGCGTGTTCGACGTCGCCGCCGGACGCGAGCTCACGCCCGTCGCCTTCCGTCCCCAGGGCGGGTTCGTGTGGCGCGACGGCACCACGAGCTGGCTCGGCATGGAGCCACCGATGGACCTCTGGTCCGTCTTCGTACAGCCCACCAGCGCCCCCGCGCCACCGCCCATGCCGCTCGCCCTCGGTGAGGTCTCGGCCGGGCCGCATCTGGTGCACGACACGCTCGTCTGGACCGTGCCCAAGTCAGGCGGTCGCCACCAAGTTTGGGTCCGCAGTCTCGACAAACGCGACGACGCGGTCACCCTCGGCGAGCCGGAGGCCATCGGCGAGATCACGTCACCGGACCAGGAGCCCGACTTCGAGCTCTGCCGCACCAAGGATGCGCTCGCCTTGATGGTGCACGGGCGACGGAGCCGCGCTGGTCTACAGGCGCAGCTCTACTTCCGCACCGACGAGGGCTGGCACGACCCGGTACCGGTTCACGTCAACGCGCGGCGCGCGGGTTTCACCTGCCAGGGCGCGACCGCCACCGTGAGCTGGATCTGGGGCGCCGAAGAGAAGCCCATCGGCGAGGTCACGCCGTGGGACACCGAGCTTCCGGCGGTCGAGGGCCTCTACCACGTCGAGCGTCTTCGCTGCCGCCCCGAGGGGTGTCAGCGCAACGCCGCCAGCCTGAAGCTGAAGCGCTTCAACAAGCGCAGCCGCTACGTCGCTGGCGACCTCGGCGCCTCGACGGTGGTGATGTGGCGTAGCCCCAAAGGCGACGTGCGCATGAAGGTCGCCCCCCTCGAGCAGCTCGAAACCACCGATTCGACCCCGCTCTTCGACGACAGCGAGCACGACGGATTCGGCTGGGACCTCGAGCGCGACCCCATCTTCGGGCGCGCCGGCACGATGGTGGTCCTGGCCTCTCGGCAGTCGGAAGGTGGCCTCGCGACCGAGACCTACGCGGTGGTCGTCGACGCCCGCGGCAAGGTGCGTCCGGTGCAGGTCGAGACGGTGCCAGACGACACCTGATTTTCAGGCATCACGGAATATTTCCACCACCCACCACGGCGTTGCTCAGGGGTGATTAGGGCCGGTACTGTGTCGTCTGAGGGAGCACATGGGTACCGACAAACGAATCCGCGCCGCGCGGTGGATGGCGGCCGGCTGTGGCATCGCCTTGGCGTTGGCTGCATGCATCGGCGAGATCGGGGGCTCGGATGCGCCCACCGGTCCCTCCGCCGAGGTGCTGAACGAGATCGGCGTGAGCGGCGCGCGACGCCTCACCGCCGCCGAATACGACACCGTGGTCTACGACCTGCTCGGGGTGGTGGTGAACAGCGAGACGGCGCTCCCGGAAGATCTGCGCAGCCCGTTCGACAACGACTTCACCAAGCAGGACGCCTCGGAAGCGCTCATCACCGCGACCGAGTCGCTCGCCGGTGAGATCGCGGGAGAGGTCGTGTCCACCCCCAGCCTCCGCGAAGCCATCGTGCCGTGCACGCCGAGCGGACCCTCCGACGAGGCCTGCTTCCGCGACTTCGTGACCCAGTTCGGCCGACGTGCACTGCGGCGCTCACTCACAGGCGAAGAGGTCACCCGCTTCGTGGCCTTCCTCGACCACGCCATCGAGGCCGACGACTTCTGGATCGCCGTCGACTCTGCGCTTCGGGCCTTCCTGCAGCACCCCCAGTTCCTCTACCGGATCGAGATCGGCACCCCGATCGAGGGGCAGCCCGGTGTGGCGCGCCTCAGCGATGCCGAGCTGGCCACGCGGTTGGCCTTCACCTTCCTCGGCACCACCCCGCCGAGCTGGTTGCTCGACGAGGTCGACGCCGGAACCCTCTCCACCCCCGACGGGGTGCGCAAGGTGGCGGCCCGGCTTCTCGAAGAGGACAAGGCGCTGCCGCAGATCGCGCGCTTCCACGGCATGTGGCTCGGCTACGAGCGCCTGCCCCACGCGCCCGACCTCGCCGCCGACATGGAGCTCGAGACCAACAAGCTCCTCGAGCGCATCATCCTCGAGCGCGGGGCGGCGTGGCGCGAGCTCATCACGTCGGAGGAGACCTACCTCACCCTGGCCCTCGCCGAGCACTACGACATGCCGGTGCCGAGCAGCGAAGGCTGGGTCTCGTACGGCGACTCGGGCCGCAAGGGTCTCCTGTCGCAGGGCTCGTTCCTGTCGGCGGTGGCGAAGTTCGAAGAGACGAGCCCCGTGCAGCGCGGTCTGCTCATTCGTGCGCGCCTCTTCTGTCAGCACATCGAGCCGCCGCCACCCGACCTCGGCGTCGACATCGACGCGCCCCCCATGGCCTCTGATCCCAACGCTTGCAAGACCGAGCGCTACACCATGTACCAGCAGGACGGCTGCAAGGTCTGCCACTCGCAGCTCGAGCCGGTGGGCTTCGGCCTCGAGAACTTCGACAGCGCCGGTCGTTTCCGCACCGTCGAGCCAAACCGCCCCGAGTGTGAGATCACCGGCGAGGGTGAGCTCGCGGGCGTGGGCAAATTCACCGGCCCCGCAGAGCTCGCTGACCTGCTGCTCGAAGCCGGCGACGTCGACCGCTGCGTCGCGACCTACACCGTTCGTTATGCCTTCGGTCGCTACGACCTCGAGGGCGAGGACCGCAACTTCATCGGTCGCGTGCTCGAAGCCTCGAGCGACGAAGCGGGCATGCACTTCGACCGACTGCTCGTCGAGATGGTGAGCGCCGAGGCCTTCCGCCATCGGCGCGAAGAGGAGGTGTCGCCATGAGCCGCCGTCGATTCCAACTCAACCGCCGCAACGTCCTTCGGGGCTTTGGTGGCTTCTGTGTCGGGCTCCCATTCTTGGAGCTGCTGCGTGGCGAGCCGGCCCAGGCTCAGGAGGCCCCGAAGCGCTACATGATCGCTTTCGCCGGCTCCAGCCTCGGCATGGATAGCCGCGACATGGTCGTGCCTGAGAACGAGGGTGCCCTCGATCCGCAGAACCTCTCGCGAGGCCTGCTCCCTCTCGGCGACCTCGGCATCACCGACGCCTGCTCCATCGTGAGCAACCTGCAGATCCCGTGGAATCCCGACGGCCAACGCGGACCGGGTGAGCGCGCCATTCAATGGCACAGCTCTTCGCTGTGCCCCCTGCTGAGCGGCGTGCGGTCGGCCGACGGGGGCTCCGAGGCGGTGCAAGGTCCTACCTCGGACTGGATCGTGGCCGAGCAGATCGGTGGGCCCACCCTGGCGACCCGTCCGGTGCTCACCTACCGCGTGCAGGCCGCCTACTACCGGGGCACCAATGGGACCGGCGGCACCCGCGGCCAGATGTCGGCGCGCCTCAACGACGGCAACCTCGAGCGCATCACGCCGCAGTTCAGCCCCAAGCTCGCCTTCCAGGATCTCTTCACCGGCTTCACGCCGCCAGATCCGGCAGAGGCGGCCGAAGCGCAGTTCCTCTTGTCGCGACGCCGCAGCGTCATCGACCTCGTGAAGGGCGACACCGAGCGGCTCCTGCCCCGCCTCGGGGCCGCGGACAAGATCCGGCTCGAGCGTCACTTCGACGAGCTACGGGCCCTCGAGAACAAGCTCAATGCAACCAACCTCCCCGGTGGCAGCAACTGCGAGATGTTGCCCGACCCCGGTGAGGACCCGCCCATCGGCGGCGCCATCGACAACGGCGACACCGGCGGCTACGCGAACAACGGTGCCTGGAGCGATGAAGAGCGGCGGGCCGAGATCATGGTGGACCTCATCCACATGGCCTTCGCTTGTGACCTGTCGCGCTCGGCCTCGCTCATGTTCAGCTACGCGCAGTGCTTCCTGAACATGAACCCGGTCTACGGCTACCCGAGCGACCTCCACGAGCTCGGCCATTACAGCGTGGGCGGCGGGGATACCGGCGCCAATGCCGTGGCCGACGGCATCGCATGGCACGTGAAGCACTTCGGTCGATTGGCGCAGAAGCTCCGTGACACCGAAGAGCTCGACGGCACCAACCTGCTCGATCACACCGCCATGGTGCTGCTCTTCGAGGGCGGCTGGGGTTTCGACCCCGAGCAGAGCAACCAGGGCAGCGCCCACTCTTCAGAGAACATGGCGGTGCTCGTGGCGGGCAAAGCGGGTGGGCTCAACCAGAGCGGTGGCAAGCACATCCGCACCAACCTGGCGCACCCGGTTCAATGCATCAACACCGCCATGCAAGCGGTGGGTGTGAACCAAGAGCTCGGCGAGGTCACCGGCGGCGTGCCGGAGCTCATCGGCTAACGAGGTCGTTCACGCAAGCGAGCTCATCGCTCGAGACGTCGTCGCGGCTTGCGTGCGTGCACGACGAAGACGCGGTGCGCGACGGCGAGCGGCTCGTCGAAGCGCAGCAGAAGCGCCTCGAGGGCGGCGTCGGTGCGGGCCACGTCGGCCTCGGAGCGGCTCGCCCCCAGCCACGCGCTGGCCCGGATGCGACCGCGCCAGTCGTCGCGCCGGTAGGAGAGCGCAACGTCGAAGGAGAAGGTCTCGACATCGACGAAGCCCGCCTCGAACAGGTCGTCGGGCCAATGCGGGTAGAAGCTGCGCACCTGCAAGTCCATGAAGGCGGGTGCCCGAGCCCCTTGGGCCTCGAGCAGCTCGACCGTGGCCTCCACCACGTTGCCCTTCTGGGGTAGCCAGTCGAGATGGGCGATGAGCATGTCGCCACCGGGTCGAAGCAGCCGCATCGCCTCCGTGGCCGCTCGGGGACGCTCCAGCCAATGCCAGCACTGCCCTGCCACCACCACGTCGGTCTGCCCAGAAGGCAGTCCCGTCGCCTCGGCTGGGGCGCAGACCCAACGCACGGGGAGGTCGCCCGCGGTGCGCGCGGCTTCACGCAGCTGTGCCTCGGCCACGTCGACGCCGATGACGTCGTGGCCACGCCGCGCGAGCGGAAGCGCCACCGCACCGGTTCCCGTCCCGAGGTCGACCATCGCGGCACCACTGCGAGGCAGCCACCCTCGATGTTCGAGACGTGTGAACAGCGCCTCGGGAAAGCCTCGGCGGTGCCGCGCATAGTCTCCCGCGGTTCGGTTCCAGTCGACACCATGCATGGATTGTGAATCTATGTGTTGATGCTCCTCTTCGAGACCGTTCATCGTCATGCCCACACCATGGGGCCGCTTCGTTGACCATGACAGGTCGATTCGACAATCCACATCTGCTCACGGCGGCCGAGGCTTGCGCGCGGCTCGAGGTGAAGCGGGAGACGCTCTACAGCTATGTGAGTCGGCACCGGCTCCGCACGGTCAAGGTCGGGCGCGAGCGACGCTACGACGCCGAAGACATCGAGCGGCTCGCGGTGATGAGCGCGGCGCGGCGTGGACACGCGGCGGTGGCGGGGGGCGCGCTGCGCTGGGGGGAGCCGGTGCTCGACTCGGCCCTCACCGCGGTGGTCGATGGGCGCCTCTACTACCGGGGCCGTGAGGTGGTGCCATGGCTGCGGGCGGGCGCACGCTTCGAGGACGTGGTCGCCCATCTATGGGGAGCCTCGCCCGACGACCCCTGGCCGTCGGCGCCTCCTCACCGACGACGCGCCCACACGGGCAGTGGCTGGCCCGCGCCGCTCGCGCGAATGGCGCGGGCGCTACTCGATCAAGCCGAGCGCGACGCCCAACCCCACGGAGGAAGTCCATCGCGAGAGCACGCGCGGGGGCGGGGCCTCATCCAGGCCCTCGCGGCCACCCTCGGTCCCGGCCCACGAGGGGATCACCTGGCGGCGCAGGTCGCCCATCGGCTCGGCGATGGAGACACGACGCCGCTCGTCGAAGCGGCGCTCGTCCTGTGTGCCGACCACGAGCTCAACGTGTCCACCTTCGCCGTGCGGGTGGCCGCGAGCGCGGGTGCCGACCTCTACGGCGCCGTCGGGGCCGGGCTCTTCGCCTTCACCGGACCGAAACACGGCGCGTCGACCCTGCGCATCGACGCGCTGGTGGCCCAAAGCAAGTCACTTCCGGACCGCGCCGTCGCCTCACGATTGGCCCGCGGGGAAGACCTGCCGGGCTTCGGTCATCCGCTCTACCCCGACGGCGACCCCCGCACACCGCCGCTCCTCGAGCTCGCCCGGCGCTTCGGAGGCCGGCGCCTGCGTGGCATCGACCGGCTCATCGACGCGGTCGAACGCGCCACCGATCAGCGCCCCAACCTCGACCTCGGCTTGCTCGCGCTCTGCCGCGCGGCCGACTGGCCGGCCGAGATCGGCTCCGCCCTCTTCGCCCTCGGACGCTCGGCGGGGTGGGTCGCTCATGCCCTCGAGCAGCGAAACAGCCCCGCCCTTCTGCGCCCTCGCGCCCGCTACGTAGGGCCACCGCCCACCTCATGATGCCCCCCCGCCTGAGGGGAAGCGCGGGTTCGCGGCTTGAGATGGGGCCCACTTGGGGGCATCCTCGAAGGTGAAGATGCCGATTGGGCCGGGGGAAGTACTCAAGGACACCTACGTGTTGGGTGAGCCTTTGGGGCAAGGAGCGATGGGCACCGTCTATCGCGCCGAGCATCGCACCCTGGGCAATCAGGTGGCCGTGAAGGTCCTGCGCAGCGAAGGCGAGCGTGCCCCACGCCGAGCCCGCTTCGAGCGCGAAGCCCGGGGCGTGGCGCTGCTCGACAGCCCGCACATCGTGCGGATCTTCGACTACGGCGTCACGCCCGATGCAGAGCCCTTCCTCGTGATGGAGCTGCTGCGGGGCGTCGACCTCGGGGCCTGGCTCGACGACGACGGCAGCCTCTCGCCGAAGGACTGTGTGCGCGTGATCCGCCAGCTCTGCGTCGGCCTCTCATGCGCCCACGACCGCGGCGTGTTCCACCGCGACATCAAGCCGGCCAACGTCTTCGTGCAGGACGTGGCCGGCGAGCCCTTTGTGAAGGTCCTCGACTTCGGCGTGGCCAAGCTCGCCCACACCGAGATGAGCATGACCGCTTCCGGCACGGTGCTCGGCACGCCCTATTACATGAGCCCCGAGCAGTTCGTGGCGCCGCGCGACATCGATGCCCGGGCCGATCTGTGGAGCGTGGCCGTCGTGGCCTACGAATGCCTCACCGGCGACGTGCCCTTCGTCGCCGACACCGTGGGTGGGATGAGCCTCGCCGTGCACAAGGGCGAGTTCTCGCCCCCCTCGACGTTGCTCGAGTACCTGCCGCCCGCGGTCGACGCCTGGTTCGCCAAAGCCCTCGCGCCCGATCCCGAGACGCGGTTTCAAACCGCCCTCGAGCTCGCGGAGACCTTCGGACGCGCCCTCGACGGCGTAGAGCAGCCGCCGGGCACCGTGCGGCCTCACGTTCAGCTTCGACACGACAACTCCACCGGTGACGCCGCCACCGTGGCCACCGGCAGCATCCTCGACGAGCGCAGCGCAAGCGAGGCCCCGACCATGGGGGTGAGCTCGAGCGACGTCCCCCTCGACAGCAAACCCGTCGTCGTCCGCAGCAACCCCTCGCCCGACGAACCCACCCTCGGCGCCTCCGACGCGCGCCCTCTGGGCACCCTCACCGGCGCCGGGGCCACTTCGGTCGAAGCCCCGCCCGCCCCATCGAAGAGCTGGACCCCAATGCTGGCCGGGGCCGCCCTCGCACTGTTCGGGTTGGGGGCGCTCTCGGTGTCGTTCCTTCAGTCGTCCAAGACGACGGAGACGTCGTCCGCTGCCCCACTGGCGACCACCGCGACGCCCATCGAAGCCCCAACGAAGTCGGCCGACGCGCCAGCGCCATCGGCCACGGCTTCCGCTGCACCTTCAGCCACGTCGGCGGCCAGCGCCACCCCTGCGCCGCCCCAGCCAGGTACGAACCAGCCAGGCCCGCCCAAACCCAGCCCACCGGTCACGCCTCGGGCGAAGACACCGTCGGCGCCGCCCGTGTTCTACACGAGCATCGACATCTGCTGGAACCAGCCCTCGAACTGGGGAGAGCGTCGTACCAGCCAACGGGTGAGCGTGAGCATGTCGTTCTCGAAAGAGGGCAACCGCGGTGGGATCATGGTCAATGGCGGAGGCCCCACCTTCGCCGACTGCGTGAGGCGCCGGGTGGGCAACACGGAGATCCGCGACAGCTCGCTCTGGGGCCACACCGTCACCGCCGCCAAGACCATGCCCGCGTGTGTGTGGAACGAGGCCACGCACCAGCCCAACTGCTCGGGGCGTTGAATCCTTCGCGCGCGTGGGGCCGCCTGATAGAACCAAGGGATGGGCTGTGACTGCAAGATCAACGGCGTCAGCGCCTGCATGTGCGCCAAGGGACCCAGCGCCTCCACCTGCGACAACTGCTGCCCCAGTCCGTGGAACGAAAGCGCGCAGCCCACGGGCAGCGGCGGCGCGGGCGGCCAGCAGGGTTCGAGCTCCGTCGTCACCGTGACCGCGACCTCCACCGGCTCCAACTGATGCGGCGAACAGCAGCCCTCTCTCTGGTGCTTCTCGCCGCCTGCGGTGGTGAAGACGATCCGCTGCTCGGTGAGCTGCCGCGAGAGGACTGCGCCCTGTCGGTGCCGACGCGGCAAGCGCTCTACGGCGACCTTCACGCCCACACCATTCTCTCGTTCGACGCGCGCTCCTACGACACCGTGCTCACGCCGACGGACGCCTACCGCTTCGCGCGGGGCGAGGTGGTGATGCTGCCGCCCCTCGACGGCGGGGCGGGCACGCGCGCGGTTCAGATCGATCGCCCCCTCGACTTCGCCGCGGTCACCGACCACAGCGAGCTCTTGGCCGAGGTGAAGCTCTGCAACACCCCGGGCACGCCGGCCTATGACAGCCAGAACTGTCGGCTCTACCGCAAAGACGTGGGCAGCGGCGCGCTGCACTTCGGCTACCAGGTCTCGGCCAATGAGCCCAAGCGGTTCCCTGACGTCTGCGGCGACGATTGCCGCGACGAGATCATCGCGCGTTGGCGCCAGATGATCGACGCGGCCGAGGAGGCCTACGACAAGACCTCGGCGTGCGGCTTCACGGCATTCCCCGCCTACGAGTACACAAACACGCGCGGGATCAGCAATCGGCACCGCAATGTGGTCTTCGCGGGCCGCACGGTGCCGGAGACCCCGGTCAGCTACTACGAAGCGCCCACGTCGTACGCCCTGTGGTCACAGCTGAAAGAGCAATGCCGGGAGGCGGACACGGGCTGCGACGTCGTGGTCATCCCGCACAACTCGAACATCTCCAATGGCAACCTGTTCAATCAGGAGCGCGCCGACCAGCTGGGCATCGACCGGGTGGCCTACGCGCGGCTTCGGGCGGAGATGGAACCCATGGCGGAGATCTTCCAGCACAAGGGCGACAGCGAGTGCCGCAATGGGTTCCCCACCGTGGAGGCCGACCCCGATCCCTATTGCGAGTTCGAAAAACTCCGCCCCGACACCGACGAGACCTGCGGCGAAGCCACGGGTTCGGGCGGCATGCGCCTCGGTGGCTGCTCGCATCGACGCGACTTCTTGCGCAACGTGCTCAAAGAAGGCCTCACCGAAGAGGCTGAATACGGCGTGAACCCCTACGTCTTCGGCTTCATCGGCAGCACCGACACCCACAACGGCACCCCGGGCTACGTCGACTCGGAGCACTTCGAGGGCCACGTGGGCCTCGCCGACGACACCGACGTCGAGCGCCTCGGCGCCGGCAACATCACCCACGACGGCGCCATCAACAACCCGGGTGGACTCGCGGCGGTATGGGCCGAAGAGAACAACCGCGCGTCGATCTTCGCGGCCTTCAAACGACGCGAGACCTTCGCCACCAGTGGCCCGCGCATCAAGATCCGACTCTTCGGCGCCTGGTCGTTGCCCGACGACCTGTGCTCCCGTGAAGACGCCGTTACGCTGGCCTACGAACAAGCCTCCACCATGGGCAGCCCCCTGCCCGACCGCGGCAGCGACGCGCCGGTCTTCTTCGTTCAGGCCGAAGCCGACGAACGCTCGGTCCCTCTCGAGCGCCTTCAGATCATCAAGGGTTGGGTCGAAGGCGGCCGTCGTCTCGAGCGGGTCTACGACGTCGCCGTCACCGACGGCGACACGCCCACCGTCGACACCACCACCTGCGCCACCAATGGCGCGGGCGAAGCGAGCCTATGCGCCGTATGGACCGACCCCGACTTCGACCCCACGGAAGGCGCCTTCTACTACGCGCGGGTCATCGAGGGCCCGAGGTGCCGCTGGTCGACCCACCAATGCAACGCCCTCACCGAGCCCGACCCCGGCGGCTGCAGCGACCCTCTCGTGAAGCAGACGGTACAGCAGCGCGCGTGGTCGAGCCCCCTCTGGTACCGCGCCGACTAGGCGCGAAACCGCGTCCTCGGCCACGGTCTCGCGCTCGATCTCGAGCTCGCGCTCGATCTCGGCCTCGCGCTCGATCTCGGTCTCGTCCTCGTCCTCGGCCTCGAACCTCGAACCTCGAACCTCGAACCTCGAACCTCGAACCTCGAACCTCGAACCTCGAACCTCGAACCTCGAACCTCGAACCTCGAACGCCAACGAGACCGAGAGCGAGCCCCCCCTCTAACCTCAGCTTTCCGGGGGTGTGTCCCAGTCGAGGTAGGCTTCGCCTTTTTCGCGGGAGAGGATGTCGATGGCGGCGGCGGCACCGTCGCCGGCGCTGATGATGGCCTGGCTGCGACCGGGGCGGGCGGAGCGGCCTACGACGTAGACGCCGGGCTTGGCGCTGAGGCCGTTCTTGTCGGTGGGGATGGCGCCGCTGTCGTCGGCGGTGAGGCCGAGGGCCTTGGCGAGTCGGGCGCCCTTGCCCTCGGACAGGACGATGGTCTTCGCCGTCACCGTTTGGCCGCCCTTGGTCTTGGCGGTGTAGCTGCCGTCCGCCTCGGTGAGCTCCTCGATGTGGTCGTCTTCGATCTTGGCGCCTTGGGCTTCGACCTGGCGGCGCGCGATGACCTGGAAGTCGCTGCCGGTCATGGCTTCGACGCCGAGGTAGTTGTGCAAAAGGGCGGCGTGCATCGCCGTGCGGTCCTGTCCGTAGACGACGACCTCCTTGCCGTTCTTGGCCAGAAAGAGGGCGGCCGAGAGGCCTCCAGGGCCGTCGCCGATCACGATGACGTCAGGCATGTTTGTTTGGTCTCCAATGATGCTGAGGTGAGCGCAGGACTCTTACACAGATGCGCGGCCAAGCCGATCCCCGGCTAGCCAAAGCTGACGCTGGGGCCGAGCACGGCAAACAGCAGCAGCAGCGCCACGCCGCACGCCACGAACCAACCGCGCCCCGGCGCCACGGTGCCGTCGGCCACGACGCCGCCTTGCGAAACGGGGTCGAGCCCGATCCACACCAACCACGCGCAGCCGCCAAAGGTGCTGAGCGCACTGGTCGCGGCGAAGACCGGGCCGTGCGGGTTCAGAAGCGCGCTCAACGGCACCGCGCTCGCACCGGCGAGGTAGGGGATGAGACAGAGCTCGCGTGAACGACGCCGTCGCTCCCCTTGCTCCTCTCCGAGCCATGGCCGCAGGAGGCGTCGCCCCAACGTCAGCCCGGCCACGGAGCAAACGACGCCCGCGGCGACGATGGCCCAGCGCAGCGAGCCACCCGCACCGTAGGTTTCGATGAAGGCGGTCCAGTCGCCGAAACCAAAAATGGGGTCGACCATCATGTAGCCGCCGCCGCTCAGCAGGTTGGTCACGAAGAGCAGCCACAAGAAGAAGACGCCGGTGCCTTTCGACCGCCGTGAGAGCACCACGAACGCGGCCCCCGCAAGCACCGCGACCACGAGATTCGCAAAAGTCCCGCCGGCCTTCACGACCCGTACCGCCTGCGCGACGTCGGCGACCGCGCTGCAGTCTCCGTCCCACCACGCCGACGAGACCGCCAAGGGCTTGCATCCCATGGCTACGGCCGCCCCGCCGTGGCCGATGAGCTCGTGCACGGTGGCCTTGATCCCAAAGGCGAGCACGCCGAGGGCGGCGAGCGTGGGTCGGTGGAGCCGCTCGCTCATGGACTGGCGAACGCCAGCTGGCTGCTGCGTCGCTCTCCCGCCTGGCTCCACGTGGCGAAGGTCGGCGAGTGCGGCTGGTGACGCTCGCGCCACATGCCGAGCACCCACTGCTGGTAGCGCTTGGTCTCCGACGACAACGCTTCGCCTTGCTCGAGGTGGCGGCGCATGCGCCCAGGGCCGCCGTTGTAGGCGCCGGCCACGCGCTCGACCGTGGGGTCGCTCATGCCGGTCCAGAAGCGGCGTACCTGCTGGGCCACGTACTCGGCGCCGAGGTCGACGTTGTAGCCGGGGTCGAGCAGTCGCCAGTCGTGGTGGTCGGTGATGCCACGACGCTCGGCGAGCTCGGCCGCGGTGGGCGGCATGAGCTGCATGAGTCCGGTGGCGCCGACGGGACTCTTGGCGTTGGGGTCACCGCCCGACTCCACGAGCACCATGATGGCCAGGAGGTTCGCGTCGACCCCGTGCTGACGGGACGCCGCCTCGAGCAGGGGCGCAAATCGGCGCACGCGCGGGGGGAGCCACGGCACCGAGACCCGATGCTCCACCCCGATGGATGCGTAGGGAACCACGGGCGGCGCGGGCGGGGGTTGCCCCATCGAGCAGGCTGGAGCGAGCAGGAGCAGGGTCAGCAGGCCTAGAGAGCGGTGCATATCCTACATTGTCCCCAGTGAGCGACGCGCCGGCCAAGAAGCTGATGTCGACGGCGTCATTTCGCCCATAGAGTGGGCCCGTGGACGAGGACCGAGAGGCGAGCGCGCCGTCGTTGCCCAAGTGGGTGCGGCCGGTGGCGATCGCCTCCGTGGCGGTGGTGGCCCTCGTCGCGTGGCAGCTGGGCCTCTTCGACCTGCTCACGCTCGACTACATGCGCGGCCTCGCCGAGAAGGCGGGTCCGTGGGGGCCGGTGCTCTTCGTCCTGCTCTTCGGGCTCGGTGAGATTCTGGCCGTGCCGTCGGTGATCTTCGTGGTGGTGGCGG
The DNA here is from genome assembly GCA_030426145.1 of Polyangia bacterium. Taxonomy (GTDB): domain Bacteria; phylum Myxococcota_A; class Polyangia; order Polyangiales; family Polyangiaceae; genus JAPYTK01. The sequence goes on along the minus strand of JAUHZF010000225.1, from coordinate 290 downwards.
GCCTCGTGTGGCCGCTCCACATCGCGCTGCCCACCGCCTACGTGGGCGCCATGTTCGCGTGCGCCACCGTCTTCGGCTTCGGTCGCTTCTTGCTCGCCGGGGGCTGGGGCGATGCCATTCGGGCGCGCCTGCCCAAAGACGTGGAGAAGTACGACCTCGCACTCGCGAACCGCGGCGTGCGCACCGTGGCCGTACTGCGCTTCTTCACCTTCATGTCGCCGCTGATGCACTACGTGCTCGCGGCGTCGCGGGTGCGCTTCGTGCCCATGATGATCGGCTCTGCCATCGGG
>JAUHZF010000224.1 GCA_030426145.1 Polyangia bacterium | reverse complement strand
CTCTTGCAACCCGTGAGCGTGGTCCCACCGAGAACGAGACCCATCGAACAGCCCAGCACCAGCCAACTTCGTTTCATCGTCACCCCTTGCTCGCGATGAGATTCGCGAGAAGGCCCAACGTAGCGAACCTTCGCCGTGCCGAACAGCTGGGGCGCAGGAAGTCGACGGGGGGGGCGGGGAAGCTCACCCTTGGGGGGGGCGAATTCGCCCACTTTCGCTATGCTCTCGGCCTTGCCGTCCTCGTTTCAACAAGCGCTGCGGGATTGTCTTTCACCCGCGCAGGTCACCGTCGAGCCCGACGAGCTCCAAACCTACGGTCGCGACTGGACCCGGGTTCACACCCCTGCGCCATCTGCGGTGGCCTTCCCGAGGTCGGCGGAGGAAGTGGCGGCGGTGCTGAAGCTCTGCGCGGAGCACGACGTGGCCGTCGTGCCCTCGGGGGGGCGCACGGGTTTGGCCGGCGGCGCCGTGGCCAAGGATGGCGAGCTCGTCTTGTCGCTCGAGCGCATGCGGCACCTCGGGGAGGTCGACGAGCTCGGCGCCACGGTGCGCGTCGGCGCGGGCGCGATCACGGAGGCGGTGCACCATCACTGCGAGGCGAAGGGGCTCACTTGGCCGGTCGACTTCGCCTCCAAGGGCAGCAGCCAGGTTGGCGGCAACATCGCCACCAACGCGGGCGGCGTGCGGGTGATCCGCTACGGGCTCACCCGACAGTGGGTGATGGGTCTGCAGGTGGCGCTCCCCACCGGCGAGCTTCTCGAGCTCGGTGGCGCGCTCGAGAAGGATAACACCGGAACGGACCTACGCCAGCTCTTCATCGGGAGTGAGGGCATCTACGGCATCGTCACCGCAGCCACCCTCAAGCTCACGCGCGTGCGCGGGGCGACGTCGGTCTTTCTGTTCGGGGTCGACGACCTCGATGGTGTGCTGCAGGTGTTTCGGCGTGCGCGACGAGGACCCTTCGTCATCGAGGCCTTCGAGATGTTCACCCAGCGCTGCATGGACCGCCTCGAACGCCACCGCGGGCTGACCCCGCCCATCGAGGCGTGCAGTCATTACGTTCTGCTCGAGGTGGAAGCACCAGACGAAGCCACGCGCGACGAATGGCTCACCGCCCTCTTCGAAGATGGCATCGTGAGCGACGGCACCATGGGCCAGGACGTCTCGCAGGCGGCGGCCTTGTGGCAGCTGCGCGAGGGGATCAGCGAGAGCCTCTCGGCCACCGGCTTGCCCCACAAGAACGACGTCGCGCTCCCCATCGCCCGCCTCGAGGCCTTCACGCAGGAGCTCGAACGGCTCTTCGCCGAGCAATACCCCGGATGGGAGATCTGCCTCTTCGGCCACATCGGCGACGGCAACCTCCACGTCAACGTGATGAAGCCCGACGACATGCCCAAGGACGTCTTCCTCGACAAGACCCACGAGGCCGACCGGCACATCTTCGAGCTCGTCCAGGGACACGGCGGGAGCATCAGCGCCGAGCACGGCATCGGCCTGCTCAAGAAGCCGTGGCTCCACTACACCCGGAGCGAGGCCCAGATCGCGCTGATGAAGCGCATGAAGTCCATGTTCGACCCGAAGGGGATCCTCAACCCCGGCAAGGTGCTGCCGTAGCGGTCACGTCGAGTGCGACACGGGTGTCAGGGGTTGAAGGGGCCGGTGCGCGTCAGGACCCTGCCATAGGGGGCTTCAGCGGCGGCACGAGCTTTGCCGAAGGGAAGGACATGACTTGTTCTTCCTTGCGCGCCGGACTGTTCACGGCCTCCATCGCCCTCGCCGGGTGCACCGTCGGTCCCCCCGAGCCCACGACCGAGCCTACCCCCGATGCCGATGCCTTCATCACGATGGGCCAGGACGAAGGGGAGGTCTTCGGCCTTCTACCCAACGAGGAGTTCTTGTTCGGTGTCGAGCACGCGATGCGGGATGGCGAGCCCGTGCACGTCACCCGGGTCGAGTCCAGCGACGCGACCGTGGTCGAAGTGGTCACCGACTACCACTTGATCACGCATTCGGTCGGCGCTGCCGAGCTTCGCTACTTCGGCGAAGATGGGGAGCAGCTCGGTCAGGAGCGCATCGACGTCATGGCGCCCGATGAGGTCGTCATCGTCCCGCTGGCAGCGGCGCTCACCGCCGACTCCCCCATCGAAGCCGCGCGCGCATGGATGCAGACCGACTTCCACGTCCTCAGGAGCACGACCATCGAGGCCATCCCGCTCAACGCAGGGCGCCGCCTCCTCGGTTTCGAGGCCATCTCCGGCACGGGGGAGGGCGGAGTCCGACTCGACCCGACCACGGCGGGTAGCTTCTATGAAGCCCGCTTCTTCTTCCGCCTCTCGTCCCCAGGGCTCGAGCAGGCGGGCGACCTGGCACTTCAGTTCGACGGCGAGACGGTGGCCCAGGCCCACGTGGTCGGTGCTGCAGAGGGCGACGTGGCCGAGCTCGAGCTGGTGGACCACGAAGGTTGGATCTGGGCCAAAGCCAAGGACGAAGGCGGCAACGTGGTTCTCGGTCCGCAGGCGGCTTGGAATCCGCTCCCCGGGGATGGTGGGCTCGGCGACATGCTCAGGTACGACTTCGACCCCGACATCGAGCGGCGCACGATCGTCACCGCGAGCTTGGGCAGCGTCAGCGGCAGCGTTTCCGTTCGAATGGGCGATCGCGGCGTGTCCGAGACCCGCAACTCCGAGCGGCCCTACGGCTGTTCGGTCGCCGCGCCGGGACGAGGCGCCGGAGGTGGCTTTGCCCTCGTGCTCGTGGGCGGCTTCTTGGCCCTACGACTGCGCCGCCGCGATCAGAGTAGCTAACTAGGTGAGCGTGCATTCGCTACAAATCGTCGCGAAGCGACGCCGTTTGGGGAGGGCCCCCTCGCGTAGCGAGGGGAGGGGCCTTCTGAAGGCCCCTAGAGATTGGAAGAAGGAGTGAACAGGGGGTGTGTTCGCGGAGCCTCGACTCGTCCTCGCCCCGTCTCGGGGCGAGTCGAGGTGTAGCGAACCCACGGGAACGTATTTAGGGCAGGCAGAGGTGGATGGTGCTGCCGTAGAGGCCGTTGGCACCGTCCACCATCACACGGTGGACCTGGTTGGTGGTGCCAGCTGGGCATGAGCAGTCACCGGTGCGTGGATTGGCGACCCTGCAATTGGGCGCGAAGTCGTCGACTTGGTAGGCGCCGCCGAAGGTGGTGACGGCCACGCTCGGCGCGTGGCACAGAAAGATGGTGCTGCCGCCCTCGTTGCCGTTGCATGGGAGGCGGAGGATCGAGCGCAGGGCGATGGGCTCGAAGCCCGTGGGACACGCACACGTGCCGCCGGCCTGCGGGTTGGCGAAGCGACATCGCGGGCTGCCGCCGTCGTCGCCCCCGCACCAACCCTCGACGTCGTCCATCTGGTAGGCGCCGCCGAAGTCGCTCTCGGCCCCGACGCCCGAGGTGAGGCACAGGCGCATCTCGGTGGTGGCGCGCATCGGCATGCCGGGGCAGTCGCTCTGGACCAACAGGGGGAGGGCGTCGGTTCCCGCGGGGCAGGTGCAGTCGCCACTGATCTGGTTCTGCACTGCACACCCCGCGCAGGCATCGGGGTAGGCCTCGTGGGCGCCGAAGAAGTTCTGGCAGCCGTTGCCGGTGTCGGCGAATCCGCTCGCGCAGGCAGCGCTGCACTGGCCGTCGACGCAACTGCCGATCGAGTTCGGGCCGTCGGCGCAGCTGTGGCCACACATGCCGCAGTGCTCGGCGTTGGTCTGCACGTCGACGCATTTGCCGTCGCACGTGTCTTCGGTGGAGAAGCAGCCGTGACCGCCGCTCGCGCCACTTCCGGAGGTGGTCGTCGTCGTCGAGGCCCTGCCGCCCGCCCCGGTCGCGGGGCTCGGCGTCTCTTCGGTGCCGCAGGCCAGCATGCCTACCGCGAGGGCCGCGAGCGCGAATCGCGTCATCACACCTCGAGGTCGGTCATGCCCGAGGTCACCGAGCCCGCCTCGTGTCCGAACTGGGTGAGTGGCAGACCCGCGCCTCGCAGCGCGGTCAGGGCGGCTTTGCTCACGTTGCCGCCGTCGTCACGCTGGTGCACGTTGCCCTTCAGTCGGCCGCCGCCCTTGCCGCAGATGACAATGGGCATGTCGTCCTGCGAGTGGGTCCAGCCTTCGGTGTGTTCGGTGCACACCAGAATCGAGCACTGGTCGAGGAGGTTGCCGTCGCCCTCGGGCGTCTGCTTCAGTCGGTCGAGGAAGTAGGCGAGCTGGCTCATGGTGAATTTCACCGAGTCGTGCTGCTTGGTCCACGGCGCGGGCTCGGTGTGGTTCATGTAGTGCTGGCCGTTGGTGGCGCCGGCCGGCCACATCACCGCACCCGAGCCGCAGGTCGAGAACATGATCGAGAAGCTTCGGGTGAGGTTGCAGGCGAGGGCGAGCGCCATGAGGTCGCTCATGGCTGCGTTCTTCTCCGCCATCTGCTCGTTGCCGCCGAGGTCGGGGAAGTCGCCCGGGTCGTCGGGCTTGGTGCAGCTGGGCGACGGGGCGCCGAGCCGGCGCTCGAGGTCGGCGATGGAGTCGAGATGCTGGGCGAGGCGCTGCCGGTCGCCCGCGCCTAGCTTGGGCTGAAGATCGGCGATCTGATCGCTGACCGCGTTGAGCACGCTGGCCCGCGCTTGTTTGATGAGTGGATCGGCCGTCTCGCCGCCGAACAGCCGGTCGAAGAAGCGGTGGGGCGACTCCTCGGAGGGGTTGATGTTGGTCTCCCCGTTCACGCTGCCGTTGTGGCTGAGGTACTGGAACGTGGTGCCTTCGTCGGTGCCGCGGAAGCGGGTGACGGCCGCCTCGAGGGAACGGTAGGGCGTGGGCTGTTCCTGGAAGAAGTAGTCGGCCGCCACCTGATCGACCGACGGGTACTTCATGGTCGACACGATGGTGTCTCGCACGTCGTCGACCTTGAGGTGAGGGCCACCGGAGCAGACCGCGCTCATGCCCGAGTGGTGCGGGTGCCGAGGCGTCTTCACGTCGAGGCCGGAGCAGACGCTCACGTACTCCTTGTGCGGAAGCAATGCGGCGAGCCCACCATCGGCGGGGGGCTGCCAGTCGGCGCCCACGGTGGGCGTCCACGAGTTGAGCCGCACGCCGTTGCCGAAGAACCACAAACCGAAGCGGGTGGGCAGCTCCTCACCGTCGGCCCAGGCGTCGCCGTTGTCGTTGAGCAGCATCTCGAAGAGCGGCAGTCCGACGGTGATGGCGCCGCCGGCGGCGAGTCCGCGGAGGAACATGCGGCGCGAGGGGCGCACGACACGAGGACGCGACTGCCGGGCCACGCGCGGGGGTTGCCAGGGCTTCTTCATCACTCCTCCTCCTGGGGCAGCGCGTAGCGGAAGCCGCCACTGACGACCATCTCGACCACGAGGGCTTTGAAGTCGAAGTCGCTTTGCACGAACCGGTCGACGAGGTCGTCGACGTAGGCGCGTTCGCTTCGTTCGTCGAGGTGGGTGGTGGCGTGCTGGTAGAAGCGGCGGGCGATGCAGTCGCCCACCCGCGGGAGCTCGGCGATGAGGCCACCGAGCTCGACCCCGCCCTCGAACGCGACCCCGTCGAGCTCGCTCTCGGCATCGATGGGGAGGTCGTGTTCCGTGTCGCGCCACGCGCCGACCGCGTCGTAGTGCTCGAAGCCGAAGCCGATCGGATCCATCTGCTTGTGGCAGGGCGCGCAGGCCGGGTCTTCAGCGTGCGCGGCCAGTCGCTCGCGCAGGGTCTTGGGCCCGCCGGTGGGCTCGGGGAGGGTGGTGTCGACACCAGGCGGGGGTGGCGGCACGTCCTGACAGAGCAAGCTGATCCGCACGAAGCGGCCGCGGTGGGTCGGCGAGCTCTCCGTCTTGTGGGCGTTGAGCGCCAAGAAGCCGGGGGTGGTGAGGAGGCCGCCTCGCTTGCCGTCGTCGGGCAGCGTGACGGGGACGAAGTCGGTGCCTTCGATGCCCTCGATGCCGTAGATGGCCGCGAGGTCGCCGTTGACGTAGGTCTCGCGGGTGGTGAACAGCTGGCGGAAGTCGCCTTCTTTCTCGAACACCACGTTCTCGAAGAGGCGCTCGATCTCCCGGCGCATCGAGAGCCCGAGGGTGTCGCTCACCATGGGGAACAGCTCGAGGTCCTTGTCGAGCTCGTCGAGTCGGCCGATGTTCATGAAGTCGCGGAAGAACCGCACCAGCGCTGCGCGCGCCTCCGGGGTGTCGACCAGCCGTTGCGCATGGGTGCGCACCACGTCGGGGTCGAGCAGCGCATCGGAGGCCGCCGCTGCGCGCAGCTCGGCATCCGGGGGGCCGTCGGTGATGAGGTAAGAGAGGCGCGCCGCCATCTCCCAGCTGTCGAAGCGCAGGAAGTCGGTGTCGGGGTCGGGCTGGCCCGTCGCGACCCGGAACACGAAGTGGGGCGACTGCAGCACCGCGGCGAGGGCGAAGCGAAGGCCTTCGCTCGCGTCGAGCGTGGGTGCGATCTGCTGCGCCAGCTGAAGCAGGGTGTCGACTTCGGCTGTCGTGGCGGGGCGGCGCCAGGCACGCGAGGTGAAGTCCTCGAGGAAGCTGCGCACGCAGGCATCGGCGAGATCGGTCGGCGCGCACCCGACCAGCGCGTCACGGCGGGTCGGGTCGGCCCAGACCTGGTCCAGCACCGCGTAGGTCGCGTCTTCGTAGAGCTCAGCCTCGACCGGGGCCACGGTTTTGGTCGCGGCCGACAGCGACGTGAAGCCGTAGAGCTGATCGTCCTGGGGGAGGTCGGGCAGGATGAGCGGCTCCCCGAGCAGTGCGCGATAGGTGTTGTGCAGCTGGGGCGCGGTGAGCCTCACCATGTGCGCCTCGACGGGCGCCGTCTCGGTCGTCCTCGAGGGATCCGTGACGTTTGGATCCGGAGGCGCATCCCCGATCGACCCCACGCAGCCTGACCAACCCGCCATCAGTCCTGCCGCAAGGCAGACGACGGACGGGCGCCACCATCTCCGTTCTACACCCATGCCCGGGGACGAGCGTACCATGAGGTGCCACACCCTCCCATAGCTGCCACATTGCTGCTCCGGACCCGGTCGCGTACCCTCTTTCTCCTCGGCCATCCGTCGGACCAACTCGGAGATCGACATTGTTCACCCTTTGCACCACCTGTCAGCGCCACGTCCTCGCGGATGCTCCCTCCTGCCCCTTCTGCTCGAAGAAGAAGGGCCTGCTCTCACGGCGCGCCGTGGGGGCCATGGCCATCGCTTCGCTCGGCATCGCGGCCTGTGGACCGTCGGAGCCCCCGGCCGTCTCGCCCACGGTCGACGTGCCCGAGGGCGACCCGCCTGAGGAACAACCTTTGGTGCAAGAGCAAGAGACCCCACCGGAGCCCGGGCTGACCGAAGACGAGACCGACGAGGTGGTGGAACAGGAGACGCCAGATGAGCCGGAGGAACCGGAGGAGCCGGACACCGTCGACGTGCCCTTCGACCGTCCCATGGTGGCGCGCTACGGCATCGCCCCCCGTCCGGTGAGCACCGCCACCCCGCAACCGCCTCCGACCAAGCCCCAGCGCCCGGTCGCCCGGTACGGCGTGGCGCCCCGGCGCCCTTGACCCACGATGCTGGGTCCTCGACCGCGTCGCCTCCCCATCGCTCCGGTGGCCGAGCCAGCGCGGCGGCACCTGCCGCTCGCCGACGAGGTTCGGCCCATCGATCGGCAGAGCCGCCCGCGCTACGCGGTGTGGGAGCTCACGCTTCGTTGCGACCTCGCCTGCCGCCACTGTGGCTCACGCGCGGGTAAGGCGCGCCCCGACGAGCTGAGCACCGCGGAAGCGCTCGACGTGGTGGCGCAGCTCGCCGAGATGGGCACGGAGGAGGTCACGCTCATCGGGGGCGAGGCCTACCTCCACGAAGGATGGCTCGACGTCGCCCAAGCGATCTCGGCGGCGGGCATGGACTTCACCATGGTGACCGGTGGACGTGGCGTCACGCGCGACATGGCCAAAGCCTTGCGGGACGCGGGGGCGCAGGCCGTCGGCGTGAGCGTGGACGGCTTCGAGGCGCTGCACGACGCGCTGCGTGGCGTGAAGGGCGCTTTTCGCTCCGCCATGCAGGCCATCGACTTCGTGAAGGAGCAAGGCCTCAGGGTGTCGGTCAACAGCCAGATCAGCCGGCCCGCCCTGCGTGAGATGGAGCCCTTGGTCGACCACCTCATGGACCGCGGCATCGCCGCGTGGCAGGTCGCGATGACGGTGCCCATGGGCCGCGCGGCCGATGAGCCCGATCTGTTGCTGCAGCCCTACCAAGTGCTCGAGGTCTTGCCCCTCATTGCGCGCGTCGAACGACGGGCCCGTGCACGCGGTGTCGACGTCGCCCCGGGAAATGACATCGGCTACTTCGGACCCTACGAAGCGCAGCTGCGCGCGCGCCAGGGCGGGGTGCGCCCCGACTGCACCGCCGGCCGCCAGACCCTCGGCATCGAGGCCGACGGATCCATCAAGGGCTGTCCGTCACTGCCGACCAAAGACTACGTGGGTGGCAACGTGAAGGACCACCGCTTGGTCGACATCTGGGAGCGGGCAGAGCCTCTCCGCTTCACGCGGCATCGCCCGAGCTCGGAGATGTGGGGCTTCTGCGGCACCTGCTACTACCGCGACGCGTGCAAAGGAGGCTGCTCGTGGACGGCGCACGTGCTCTTCGGGCGGCGTGGCAACAACCCCTACTGCCATCACCGCGCGCTCGAGCTCCTCGACCAGGGACTGCGCGAGCGCATCGTGCAGGTCGAGCGGGCCGAGGGGCAGCCCTTCGACTATGGGCGTTTCGAGTGCATCACCGAGTCGTGGCCCGAAGACGAGCTGCCCACCGCATTGGCCCTCGCCGAATCGGGCGAGGGGTTCTTGGACGCCCCCTGAGCTTACCGAGCGTCTAGCGGATCACGGCAGCAGCGAAAGCCGAGGGGGTAAAAGACGAAAGCCGGCTGGTGGCCACGCGTCGCGGGCCGACAGGCATTGCGGTGCGCTTCCCAGTTCCCGCCCTTGAGGCTGCTTCGATAAGGACGACCGGACGGATTGACGACCCATTCGTCGACGTTGCCGGTCATGTCGTAGACGCCATAGCCACTCACGCATCGCGGCCGGCGACCCGAAGGCTCTCGTTGGTCGATCCGTGCGAGCTCGTCGGCTTGGGTCGCGGGGTCGAAGAGCCTCGCCAGCTCCATGTAGCGCGTCTCGCGATCGATGTTGCACGCCTCGGCGTCGCGAACGTACCCATATGGAAAGGGCAGGTGCTGTGGCCCCTCACAAGCGAGCGACCATTCAGGCTCCGTGCACAGGCGCTTGTCGACCGCCTCGCAGCGCTGCTTCGCGTCGAACCACGACACCATCAGGGTCGGGGCGACCCCCGGCTGATTGGGGTACTCGTAGCGGTCGATGCAGTACCGGAGCGGAAGGACATCCCCCTCGCAGGTGCTCTCCTGTGCGAAGCGCGCGCACTGCCACGCCTCTCGCTTCTCCAGACAGGTGTGTTTCAGTCCCGGACACATCTCGTCGTCGATGCCCACCATGCCTTCGGGGCAAGGGACAGCTGCGATCTCGATAGGTTGTGAGGTCGACGAGGCAGCGGGCAGGGAGGGGATGGTTCGGGGTGCCGATGGGTGAGCTTCTTCCGTGCGCTGCTCGATGGGCGCGTTGGACTGACAAGCCACGAGCATGAACGCGACAAAGCCGTAGCCGTCTCGCACGCATCCTGGTTTCATCCGCACCCATGAAGTTGAGCACGATGGGGGTTGCCCTGAGTAGTTTGGTGCTGCTGACGGGGCTCGTCGCGTTGCCCGGTTGTGGCGACGAGAGCAAGGCCAGCAAGGACAGCGCGTCCGACAAGAAGGACAAGAAGGCCGAGAAGAAGTCTTCCAAGAAGGACGAGAAAGAAGAGAAGGACGAAGGCGACGCCAAGCCGGCATCGGCCAAGCCCGAAGAGGACAAGAAGGCGGAGCCGGCGGATGCGAAGGCCGAGGGCGACGCCAAGGATGGCGATGCAGAGGGCGAAGTGGACTCGGGCGCGCCGACCTGTGGGGCGCTCAACGAGGTTCCCGCCATTCCCGACACCGACTCCAAGCCGCCTACGGTCGACGAGTGGAAGACGGCCTGCAAGGTCAACACCCAGGGCCCCAACTCGCACCCCGACGATTGCGAGATGAAGGTCATGCGTGAGTGGCTGCTCGTGACCTGTCGCGGTGACTACTACAAGACCCAGAACATGGAGAACTTCGGGTCGGTCGGCGTCGATTACTTCGAGATGGTCAAGCCCAACAAGCTCATCAGCTACACGATGAAGCTCAGGAAGGGACGAAACCAGAAGGTCCGCATGTGCCACACCAAGGACAAGATGGCGTCGCTCTTCGTGAGCTGGCCCACCGGTGAGGAGAAACCGCTCCACATCGCGCTGGCCCGCGCTGGCAAGTGCGACTGAGCGCACTCCGCGGTCACCATTGGGACGTTGCGCGGAGCGCTCGGCGCTCGCCTTCGTCCCCGCCTACTTGGTGCAGGCGCCTTCAGTGGCTCGGCAACGCCGGTCCTTCTTGCACACCATCGAGCCGCTACAGTCGGCCCCGGACTTAGCGATGCACTTGCCCTCGACGGCAGAACACAGACCCTCGAGCTTGCAGCGAGCGCTCTCTTTGCACTGCGCGTCATCGGTGGCGGCGCACTGACCGTCTTTCACTCCGCACAAGCCACCGCTCGCGCACACCTGGGAGGCTTTGCACTCGGCTTCGGTGGCTACACAGGCGTCACCCTCGGCTTTGCAGTTGGTCTTCTCCTTGCGACACTGCTTGCCGTTCTTGCAGTCGTCGTCGGAGCCAGCCACGCAGTTGCCCTCTTTGGCGGTGCAGTGACCGAGCTCCTTGCACGGCGAGCCGTCTTCGGACTTCTCGTCGACCGTGCCGCGGCAATGGGCGTTGCCGAGCGCGGTGCAGTTGGCGCCCTTCTTGTAGCAATGCCCCTTGGCCTTGCACTCCTTCGAGCACTCGGTCGAGAAGGTCTTCCCCGGATCGATGCAGAGCTCGCCTTCTTTCTGGCACAGCCCCAGGGTCTTGCACTGCTCGGAACCAGCGCAGTCGGCGTCGGAGCCGACCACACAGGCATCCTCCTTGGCGGTGCACTTGCCGTCCTTGGTACAGGTCTCGGCCGACTTGCAGTCGTCGTTGGTCTTGGCGATGCAGGCACCTTCTTCGCTCGCGGAGCAGCGCCCGAGCGAGGCGCAGTCGGGCGCCTTCTTGCAGGCGGCATCCGCGTCACAGGCGCTGACGCCCACCGCGCTCCAGAACAGAGCCCCCAACAGGGCGAGTCCGCCCCACGACCATCGCTCACTCGCAAACATCGTGGCCATCCTAGACCGAAGCCCCGAGGGGGGCCCACCAAAGCACGCTCGACCTGGTGGAGCGTCGGTCCCATCTGTGGTTTCCTGGGCGCCATGAGCATCGAGGCCATCGCCGTCGTCCGTATCCCCTACGCCGAGCTCTGCGCGGCCCGTGACCTCACCCCTGCGGGCGGCGCGGCGGCCGCCCGCAAAGAGACTGCGCCTTACGTTCCCGTGGGCGAGGATGGCACGGCCATCTTCACCGGGCGGTCGTTCAGCGACAATCCAGAAGAGGTTGCGGCGGAGGTTGCGGGGCTTCTCGGTGGTGTGGAGACGACGGGGCGCGTGCTCCTGCTCCCCGACAAGGTGTGGAACGACGAGGGCTTCGTCGGGTACGACGCGCTCGTCGAGGAAGCGGGCGAGCTCGGTGAATGGGTCGAGCTCCCGCAGGCAGCGCCGGCGATGGATCTCGGGGCCGTGGCGGCCATGATGGGCGGCATGGACCCGGCAGCCATGGCGCAGCAACTGCAACAGGCCCAGCAGTTGATGGCGCAGAGCCCTGCAGCCGCCAAAGCGGCAGAGTCGATGATGAAGTCCATGGGAGGGGGCGACGCCATGGCCGCCATGATGGGCAACAATCCACAGATGGGCGGTTTGTTGGGCATGGCTCAGCAGATGCTCTCGAACATGTCTGACGATCAGCGCGCATCCCTCGAGCAGCTCGCGCAGTCGATGCTCTCGCCGGGCGACGACGACGACGAGAGCTAGGGGCGTCGTTGGTGGCGCGTTTCGTCCGCGACCCACGTGAGGCGGTGGGCCTCCGTGAGGTCGGGAACGGACCACTTCCCCACCAACCTGTCGATGACGTTCTGCGGTACCGGTTCGCGTCGCTCGCGGTTCTGACTTCGGAGTCGATCCGGCGGCGCTTCGAGGTGCACGATGTGGACGCGCGCACCGTAGCCGGCGAGGAAGTCGACGACTTGCTTGCGCAGGAGACGACTCACGTTGGTGGCGTTCCAGATGAAGTCCCGCTCGGCGCGTAGGTACTCCCGTGCCCGTTCTCGGGCGGCCTGAATGACCACACCTTGCGTAGCGGCGGGGTCGATGTCGAGCTCATCCCGCAGCGCATCGAGCGACACCACCGGCTGGCTTGGAAGGGTGCGGACGAAGGTGTCTTTGCCTGCCCCCGGCAGGCCGCTCATGACGGTGACGGTCAGCCGACGGTCATCGTGAACGGCAACCCGGGGCGAGCGCTTGGCATCGCGGAAGTAAACGAAGCGCGTGTGGTCATCGGGAAACTGGAACGGAGCGCGGTCGAGATTGAGCTCACGGCATAGCTCCCCAAAGAGCCAACAGTTGTCGATGAGCCGCGCCTGGTCCTCGCAACGTCGTCCCTTGGCGTCGGCCCAGGCCACGAGCTCCAGCAGATCGGTAGGTGCGGTCTGACCTACGGTGATGGCGCGTCGCTCGGCGTCATCTTGGTCGACGAGGAAGAACGGCACCTGGTGATGCATGATGAGGGCCGCCACCTGCTCGCGTTGTGAGGGAGCTAGCCCCGCGCGCCACAGGAGCGCGCGGGCATGGTGGCTCCCGCGACGCGAGTGGCCGCGCGCCGAGATCCGACCGTCGGGTTCGGTTTTCGTACAGCTCGGTTTGGCGACATCGTGCATCAGCGCCGCGAGGAAGACCGTCGCGCGGTCGGCCTCGGGCAGTTGGCGCCACCGCTCGTGACCCACGAGCGCCTCCAGCACCATCTCGGTATGCACGCCGACGTCTCCTTCCGCATGCCACTCTGGGTCTTGCGGACATGCGTAGAGCGGGTCGAAGAAGTCGAGCGCTCGACGCAGCACCGGGATGTCGAGCGCGAAGTCGGGGGCGCTTGGAACCAGGTGGAGCACGGGTTTTCCGATATCACGGGGCGAAGATGTCGACGCCGGGGGCGAGCTGGTTCTGCACGATGGGACGGTCGAGCCAGTGACTCTCGCTGTCGATGACGTGGGTGAGAAAGCTCGCGCGGACCCACTTGTAGCGGGCGACGACGGCGCCATCCTCTTCGACCTTGATGTACAGCCCCTCCGCGTCGTCGGAAGGGTCGGTCTGGGCGACGGCGCGGTCGACGTGGCCGAAGCGCCCGCTCTCCCCTTCGGTCGCGGCTTCGCGCAAGCGGGCGCGCCAGCGCGGTGACTTGTAGCGTGACTTGGTGACCAACACCTCGAGCTCCGCCGGTCGGCGGAACCGACCCTGCGCGAGCACGGGCACCGAGACCACCGGCGATCCTTCGAGGAGACGATGCCGTGACGGGGTGTCGAGGAACACGTCGCGCTCGAGGTCGAGGATGTCGAACTCCAAGAAGTAGTGCGGGAGCTGGTCGTAGAAGATGGTGTGCTTGGCGAAGACCCACTCGCCGAACATCACGTAGCGCTCCCCGAGCAGCTCGCTCAGTCGCGGCTCGTGACTTCGCGCCCATGTCTTGAAGAGGTCGAAGTGCCGCTCGCGGGCCCCACCCCGCAGGAAGTGCCCGCGACTCTGCAGATGGAGCTGTCCATCCACGAAGCGCACGCCCGCGTTGGCACCGTCGATCTTCTCTTCGATCGCGAGAGCGTGCCCGGCGACCTGTGCGAAGGCGATGGTTGCGAGGTCTTCGTCCCCGGGTTGGCTTCGCGAACCCTCGAGGTGTGGCGTTCGCGGGTACTTGCGGAGCCGTCGGCTCACGGGACTTCTTCTTCCGTGGGAGGCGGACCTGCCGGTGGCGTGCCTGCGACCGGTGTCCTGACGAAGTGGGCCTCTGGGGATTGTGCAATGGCGATCAGGTGTCCGCGCACGTGCTCGATGTCGACCCGAGCGGCGCCCACGAAGAGCGCCCGAAGCGTCTGCGGGGTGAACAGCTGAATGTGCTCGGGGTTGTCGTCGGGTTGGCTGGGGACGCTCGCCACCACCCAAGTCTTGGCGAGGCGAAGCGCTTGGTGCGCGAGCCGCTCGGGGTGGGTTTGATGCTCGAGTACCTCGAGCACCGTCACCACATCGGCGTGGTCGTCTGGGAGCTGCGTTTCGCTCGCGTCTTCGTCGCGCACCGTGAGGCGCTGAATGCCCCCATCTCGCACGGCGCGCAGGTCGCGAATGCGCACGGGGTGCGTTTCGATGCTGGTGACCGCGAGGTTCGGGAGCGCGTCCATCATCGGCCAGAGGAAGGTGCCCCGACCCGACCCTATGTCCACCAGGCTGCGCGGCTGGAATCCTCGAAGGGCCCCGATCACCCGCGTGACGCGGGGGAGGGGGCGCTTTCGCTTGAACTTGTGGAGCTTCAGGTCCTCCTGTTCGAGCCCCCAAGCGACGACCCGAGCGTCCCCGGCGAGCGGCGCATCGGGTCGGCGCCCCCGCACGAAGGCGGCGGCGGGCCCGAGGAAGTAGCGCTCAGCGAGATCACCCACGACCGCCGAGGCTAGCGCTTCGGGGCGATGTCAGCGACTCCGACCGGCCAGCATCGCCCGCCATTGCTCGAGGGCCTGGCCGAACCGCTGGCGCAGGCTCGGCCTTCGCCGGAAGGTATCGGCGTACACGGCATCGAGTCGCCTGCGGTCTACATCAGGCTGCATGCCGAACGCGGCGAGGATCCGGGTTCGCTGCTCGTGGTAGGCGTGCTCGGACATGGCGGTGAGGGCCGCGTAGCGCTCGACCGGCATCGGCAACGCTGCGGCCTCCGTGGCCGTGTCGTCGAGGAGGTGGGCGGCAGGTCGCATGGGTACCAGCTCTGGCAGGGGCTCGGTGGGCCGAAGGGGCACGACGTTCGGGGGCGCGGGGCGCGGCGGGGGCGTTCCACGCGGGGTGGGCGGCGCGTAGCTCGGGAGCGTCGGGCTCAGCGGTGCTGGTTCGAGCGGTGATGGCTCGCGTGGCGGGCGAGGAATGGGTTCGACGCTGGGCCAGCGACGTGGAGGTACCGACGCGGGGGGTGGAGGCCCGTCGGGGCGGGTGCGGGGCGGGGTCGGTACCGGCCGCAGCGGTACGACAGATGGCGGACTCACCGCAGGCAGGGTGGTCTCGGTGATGGTCGAGCTCGGCGTAGGACCATCCGGACCCACGGCCGGCAACTCGATGGGCGGCGTGAGTGGCAACTCGGCGCCGGACGATGGCGGCGGGGGGGCCGTCGAAGGAGGCGACGCCGCGGAGTCGTCCCCCACGTGGGGGCGGTGCGGGTCCCACGACGCCGCGGAGTCGTCCCCCACGTGGGGGCGGTGCAGGTCCCACGACGCCGCGGAGTCGTCCCCCACGTGGGGGCGGTGCAGGTCCCACGACGCCGCGGAGTCGTCCCCCACGTGGGGGCGGTGAAGGTCCCACGACGCCGCGG
>JAUHZF010000007.1 GCA_030426145.1 Polyangia bacterium | reverse complement strand
CGAAGGCCGACCCTTCGGACTCGTTCGGCTCGCCGAGGCCGATGTCAATGCAGGAGCCGCCCTCGCCTCCTGCGCCTCCCATGCCTGAAGAGGAGCTCGTGCCGCTGCTGGTCGCGCCCCCTACCCCAGTGACGGATGTGGAACTAGCGTTGGTGGTCGCGACGGAACTCGAAACCCCTGTGATGCGCGAGCCGTCGTCCTCGGGCGTCGCGGAGGCCTCGGTGCCACACGCCACGAACAGCATCCCGGCGAGGAGCACGCCCGACCAGGAGTTCATCTCCGTCATAGATCTCATGGTACGCCAGCAAGGACCGGCTGTGTGATGTTGGAGAACGGTCCCCTAGCAGTCCTACTGAGGGGGCTTGGCCACGCGCCAAACGCGAGAGTCGGTCGTGAAGTAGACCGCGGTGGCGTCGGACGCGACACCGTAGGGCTCTGCGAAGCCCTGGCCCAGCACCGTGACCTCTCCCCCGTTGAGTGCGACTTGGAGCACCCTACCCGCCAGCTCCGTGACGTAGGCGACGTTGCGCTGAGCATCGATCGTCACATCGAAGGGATTGGTCAGGCCCGTAGCAAGCGTCGTGGGCGGAAGTGCCCCACTCTTGATCACGACAGAGCCGCTGGTCTGGTCGGTCCAAACCAGGGTCCCGTCGACGGCATCGATGCCGAATAACGCTCCTCCTGGTGAAGCCACGGTGGAGACCGCCCCCCCGGAGACCGGAACCGACCGAACCAGTCCGTTCCCACTGGTGACGAAGTAGACGATTCCGTTGTCGATCGCGACGCCACGCGGCTCGTCCTCGCCCGACGCGAGGGTCGTGAACGTGTTGTTAGAGCCCGTGATGGCGGTACGCCCGACCGTCCCGAAGAGGTCGGTGAACACGGCCACCGTGCCATCTGTGGCCACCGCCCAGGTGCTGCTTGGGGTGCTCGGCTCCGCCAAACGCGTCGGCTGCCCGCCAGTTGTGGCTACACGCGAAACCGCAGCTGCTCCCTCCCCAAGGCTGTGAGCATAGACGACGGAATTGCCAGCAACTGCGAGCCCATTCGGGGTGAGAGCGTTCGTCAGCTCCTCCACGCCGAGGGCTCCGTCCAAAGTGGTGCGATCGACGGCGCCGCTTCCGACGGCCTGGTCGGTCCAGTAGACGAAACCGTCAGAAACTGCGATGTCGCCACCGATGCCAATCCCATCGGCGATGGCAAACGGCTGACACTTTCCCGCGGTGCATAGCCCGCCGAGGCAGCTATGGCCGCACACGCCGCAGTTCAGCGGGTCGGTCTGCAAGGCGCTCATGTCGCAGCCACCAGCGCCACCGGAACCGGCGCTGCCGCCGCCACCCTGGCTGGAACTCCCTCCGGCATCGGTTCCCGACGTTGCGAGCGGGCCGTCGTAGGGACCGCAATCACGCTTGTCCTCGCAACTTGCCTCACAACCGGAGCTCGCCACGACTGCAACCAACACCCCGGCGCCGAAGAACGCGCCCGCGAGCTCCGCCAAGGCCCGCCGCATCACCGCTCCTCCTGATGTCGCACGTCGACCTCTTCGAAGATGGCCATCAACCGAGCAAGACCCTCGGATCCGTCCTTGGCTACGTAGTCTCCGAGCTTCACCGCTCGAAGATACACGTTCGTGGCCTGCTGTGCGGAGTAGAAGACGACCCGGCGCGCGTTGCCTCGGCTCCAGAGCCAGGCGCCGAGGTCTACCCCGTTGCGGTCAGGATCTCCTAGCTCGATGTCGAGGATGGCGAGGTCGAACACCCGCTTCGGGTTGGCGTACACGGTGAAAGGCATCGGCGGGGTTCACCGCCGGAGAACCCGCAGGCCCACGATGCGACAGAGCCGCTCGAGCGCGCGACGAACGCTCGGATCGTCGTCGACGATGAGGACCCATGCGGGTGACGGCGGGCTCGGCGGCGATGTACCCGTTGAGGACTCTGGCGAACGGCTCACGCACGCTCTATCGCCGCAGGAACCCGGCCCTTTTCATTTTCGTCGGCACACCGGCAGCCGTATCGGCGCACGGCGACTGAGGTGCCGTGCTGGAATGGGTGCGCGCGGTGCGGGAACACAATCGAACGTGAGCGCGGAAGCCACCAGAGGAGCTCAGCAGGTTCCGCAATCACTCCGGCCGTGGCGGGGTGGCCATCCACGGGAGGAATGGTGGCCGCCCCGCACACCCCCCGGGTCGTGATGAGGGCGCGTGCGGTATGCTGGGGACAGAGGGGGGAGCAACGGACCCTCGAAGATGGACCTACTCGTCGTAGAAGATGACGACGTTGTTGGGCGCGGAACACTACGGCTAGCCAAGATGGCCGGCCTCTGGGCAGAGCGGGTCGCCACGGTGGAGGCGGCGCTGGAGAGGCTTGCCTCGACCGGCCCCGAGACCGTGGTGCTCGTCGACGTGCACCTGGGCCGCCGCCATGGCCTCGACCTCGTGACGGCGCTGCGTCAGCGAGGCGACCGCCGGTCCGTCATTCTGATGTCCGGTTGGCCGTCGGAGCGGAGCGCTGCCGAGCTCCAGCGCCTCGGTGTCGTCGCCTTCCTCAACAAGCCCTTCGACGCCAGGGCGCTGTCCAAGGCGCATGACGTGGCGGTCGAGGCCTTACCGCCATCGTGAGGGTGGTCGGCGCTCTGAACTTTCTTGCGCTGCAGTCCCCTGGAACCACAGCGGTTTTCAGAAATCGACATCGGGCTCACCCAAAAAACGCCGACTCGTCGCCTTTCTATAGACGAGGGGCCGGAATGGTCTGGCCCCCGCACTTCGCCCAACGGGTGAGGTGCGCCCTGAAGACGATGCGCAAGCGGTGCACCCCGTCCGCGTGGCGGACAGACGCCCAGACTTTCTTGCGCTGCACCCATCGGGAACCGCTCGGGTTTTTGAAAATCGACATCGGCCGATGACCAAAAAGGCCGAGTCACTGCCTTTCTACAAATAGGGGGTCGGAATGGTCTGCCCCCCCAACACCACCGACAGGTGAGGTGCGCCATGACGATGACGACGAGGATGGAGAAAGAGCTCGCGCGGGCCGCGGCTGCGACCGGTTCGAAGGTTGCGGCGGCCCCGAGTGCTCCTCCGTTTCCGTTTCCTGTTTTGGCTGCCAGGGCGCTGCCGCTGTGCGGCGGTGCTGTCTCACCTCGTCCATCGCCATCGCCCTGCTGGGCTGCCGCACCGAGGGGGTGCGGGAGGGTTTCGTCGTTATCGCCCTCCCGCGCCCTCGCTTTTGAGTGCGCGCCCGCGGCGACAGCTCTTCCTCCACCACCACCAACGTTCGCGCGCCGAGCCTACGGCGCGCCCACAGATTTCGGAGCCTGCCATGAGCAGCCAAAACGGAAACGGACGCGGTCCGTATCGCCCCGGCGACATCATGCCGAACGGCCGTCCGGCCACCACCAGCAGCTGGCCGGGTAAGCAAGCCACCACCAGCTCGTGGGACAACCACGCGCGCCGGAGCTATGGCCCCGGCAGCCGACCCGGAGCCCAGGCGCGCAACCCCGGCACGCCCGGCGCAGAGCCCGCCATTCGCGGCGTGGCCCCTGAGACCAACATTTCCCTGTCTGCGGTACAGGAGATGAGGCGCCCGGCTGCGCAAGCGCCGACGCCCATCGAAGCCCCTACCCCCTCGCTTCCGAAAGGGGGTGGGGCCATCCGCGCCATCAGCGAGAAGTTCTCGCTGAACCCAGCCACCGGCAGTGGCGGCATGAGCATCCCGGTGCAGACCCCGCCCGGCCGCAGCGGCTTCGGGCCGAGCCTCGCCATCGGCTACAGCTCTGGCGGCGGCAACGGCCCCTTTGGCCTGGGCTGGAGCCTGTCGGCCCCCAGGATCAGCCGCAAGACCGACAAGGGCTTGCCGCAGTACATGGACCGCAACGACTCGGACACCTTCGTGCTGAGCGGGGCGGAAGACCTCGTGCCGTACTTGGATGGCGGCGGCACCCGCGTGACCGACGAGACCACCGTCGGCAACATCAAGACGCTCCGCGAGCGCTATCGGCCTCGGACCGAGGGCGACTTCTCGCGCGTCGTGCGCGTGACGGTCACCAACCTCAGCACGGGCGACCGCACGGTGCACTGGGAGGTCACGACCGCCGACAACGTCACGCACGTCTACGGCAAGACGGCTCAGGCGCGCATCGCCGACCCCAAGCACCCCTCTTGGCGCATCTTCTCGTGGCTGCTCGAGGAGAGCCACGACGACCGCGGCAACGTCGTGCTCTACGAATACAAGCCAGAGGACCGCGCCGGCGTGCCCGTCTCGGCCCACGAGCGCCATCGCGCCGAGGGCCTCGTCGACGTGAGCGCCAACCGCTACCTCAAGCGGATCCACTACGGAAACCTCGCCAGCGTCACGACCCCTGCCACCGAGGCCGACTTCCACTTCGAAATCGTCTTCGACTACGGCGAGCACACGGCCAGCCCGCCGACCCGCGACGACAGCCAGAGCGACTGGGCCGTCCGGCAGGACCCGTTCTCGAGCTACCGGGCCGGCTTCGAGGTGCGCACCTACCGGCTCTGCCAGCGCATCCTCACCTTCCACAAGCACTTCGACGAGACGGGCAACGACCTCAACGCCGGAGCCGACACCCTCGTGGCAGCCACCGAGCTGACCTACGACCAGAGCGGCACGGTGACCTACCTCACCGAGGCCAAGCACACCGGCTACGACGGCAGCACGACGCAGAGCCTGCCTGCGACGACGTTCACGTACAGCACCTCCGACACCTTCTCCACGACGGTGAAGGACTTCGACGGCGCCTCGCTCTCGAGCCTGCCCCAGGGCATCGACGGCCGCGCCTACCAGTGGATTGACCTCGACGGCGAGGGCGTCCCGGGCGTGCTGAGCCAGCTGACGAGCGGGGCGCTCGCCTACAAACGCAACCTCGGCCAGGGCAAGCTCGCCCCGGCGCAGCAGCTTCAGACGCGCCCCTCGACCGCCAGCTTCGGTCTGCGCGCCCGCGCGGGGCAGCAGCTCCGCGATGTGACCGGCAACGGCTTGCCCGACTTGGTCGAGATGGACCGGAGCGGCGCTGGCGCCGGTTTCTTCGCGCGCGACGCCTACGGCGATGACGCCAGCCGCACCGACGGCACCAAGACGGGGGCGGGGTGGCTGCCGCGCCGAAGCTTCCAGCAGGTGCCCAACGTCGACTACGCCGACCCGTCGCTCCGCTTCATCGATCTGACCGGCGACGGCTTCGCCGACATCATGATGAGCGAGAACCACGTCTACACGTGGTACCCGGCGCAGCAGACCCGCGGCTTCGATGGGCCGAAGCGCTCCACCCGCTACAGCGACGAGGCGAGCGGCCCGGCGCTGGTGTTCGCGGAAGCCGAGCAGACGGTGTTCCTCGCCGACATGAGCGGGGATGGCCTGCAAGACCTCGTGCGCGTGCGCAACGGCAGCGTCTGCTACTGGCCCAACCTCGGCTACGGGCAGTTCGGTCCGCGCGTGACGATGGACGGCGCGCCCACCATGGCGCCCGACAACCTCTACAGCCCGAGCCGCGTGCGTCTCGCCGACCTCGACGGCACTGGCGCGGCCGACTTGCTCTACCTCGCGGGCGACGGCGTCTACCTCTACCGCAACGCCTCGGGGAACAGCTTCCAGGATGCCGAGCGGCTCGCCGTCTTCCCGGGCCACGATGGCCTGAGCTCGGTCGACGTCATCGACCTGCTCGGCACCGGCACCGCTTGTCTCGTGTGGTCGACGCCGCTGCGAGGAAAAGCGCCCCAGCTCCGCTACGTGAACCTCTTCGAGGACGAGGCGACGGGCCTGACCGTGAAGCCGCACCTGCTTGTCGGCGTCGACAACGGCCTCGGCATGGAGACCAAGCTTCGGTACTCGACCTCGACGCTCCAGTACCTCGAAGACCAGCGAAACGGCATCGACTGGGCGAGCCGGCTGCCGTTCCCGGTGCAGGTGGTCGACCGCGTCGAGCACTACGACCACATCGCCAAGCACCGCTTCGTCTCGACCTATGCGTACCGGCACGGGCACTACGACCCCGAGGAGCGCGAGTTCCGGGGGTTCGGCTACGTCGAGCAGCGCGACGCGGAGTCGGTTGATGGCGACGTGGGCGAGGGGCTCTTCGACGGGTTGCCCGACGAGGATGCCAATGGAGAGATGTCGCAGCCGCCCGTGGTGACCAAGACGTGGTTTCACACCGGCGCCTTCAAGCGCGCGCAGAAGTTGCTGCAAGCCTACGAGGCCGAGTGGTTTCAGCCGGACACCTCCGGCAGCAACCCCGACGAGCCACGCCTGAGCATGCCGGCGCTGCCCTCGGGGCTGTCGGTGGTGGAGACCTACCAAGCCCACCGGGCGCTGGCGGGCAGCATGCTGCGCCAGGAGGTCTACGCCGAGGATGGGTCCGCGGACGCGGACAAGCCCTACGTCGTGAGTCAGCAGACCTTCGCGGTGCGGCGCGAGCAGCCGACGGGGGGTGCCCCCTACGCGGTCTTCTTCGTGACGCCCGAGGAGAGCCTGTCGATTCAGTACGAGCGGCTCGATGACGTGAGCGAGGCGCGTATCGCCCACGAGATGACGCTCGAGGTCGACGCGCTCGGCCACGTCACCAAGGCGGTGTCGGTCGCATACGGCCATGGCAGCTCCTCGGAGACCGAGCAGACCAAGCGATGGCTGGTCGGTACCGAGCAGGGCATGCTCGACGTCAACGCCTCGAGCGCGTCAGCTGCGGACCAGCCCTACCGCCACGGCCTGAGCAAGTGGGCCAAGAGCTGGGAGCTCGACGACACGGCGCCGAGTGGGAGCCTGTACTCGCGCTCCGAGCTCGAGGCGGCCTTTGGAAAGACCGAGGTCGACTTCGAGACGCGCAGCTTCACCGGCAGCCAGAAGCGGCTACTCACGCACACCCGCACGCTCTACACGAACGACGACGGCTCGGCCGTGCTCGACTACGACGCGACGCCAAGCGTGGGCGGTCGCGGTCTCGTACACGAGACGCTCGCCCTCGCCCTCAACCCCGTGGTCTTCGGTACGGGCGAAGCGCTCGAGAGCACCACCTCCAGCGTGGCCACGAGCGAAGGCGGCTACCGCACGACCTCCAGCTTCACCGGCTTCGACACCGGGGAAGGAGAGGGGTCGTCGACGGCTCCAGACGAGGACGCCCTCTGGGTGGGCTCGGGCACGCAGAGCTACGACGCGAGCCACTTCTACCTCGTCGACGAGGCGACCGACGTCTTCGGCAACACCACCACCGTCGCCTACGACAGCTACAAGCTCGCGGTCGTGAAGGTGACGGATGCCGTCGGCAACGAGGTCGAGGCGGTCATCGACTACCGGGTGCTGTCGCCGAAGAAGGTCATCGACATCAACGACAACGTCGCCGAGGCGGCCTTCGACCCGCTCGGCCGGGTGACGGCCACGGCCGTGAGCAACAGCGGCGGGACCGAGGGGGACACGCTGAGCGACCCCACCACGCGGTTGACGTACGCCGATGGTGAGTGGGCTGACCACGCCGAGCCCAACTACGTGAAGACGGAGATACGTGAGCAGCACGGCGGCACGGCGAGCTGGCTCGAGAGCTACGCCTACACCGGCGGCATGGGCGAGGTGGTGCTGACCAAGACCCAGGTCGAGCCGGACGCGGCGACGCCGTCTACTCCGCGCTGGGTGGCCTCGGGCCGCACCGTCATCGACAACAAGGGCAACCCCATCAAGCAGTACGAGCCGTACTTCTCCGCGAGCAGCGCCTACGAGCTCGACCTGATGGATGTCGGCGTGACACCGGTCATGCACTACGACCCGCTCGGCCGGCTCATTCGCGCCGACCTGCCGGACGGCACGCACACGCGCGTCACGTTCTCTCCGTGGGAGCAGCTCGCCTACGACCAGAACGACACCGTCACCGACGACGGAAGCTGCCCCTGGTACGAGGCGCGGAAGTCGGGCGCGAGCCCGGCGCCGCACGCCAAGGACACCGCGGCGGCTGCAGCGGCGCTGCTGCATGCTGAGACGCCGACGCGCACCCGCTTCGACAGCTTGGGTCGGCCCTACGAGGTCGAGCAGCGACTGCACGCCACCAACGACACCTTGTGGCTCACCACGAAGAGCGAGCTCGACGTCGAGGGCCTGGTGCTCTCCGTCACCGACGCCCGCGACAACACCTGCATGAGCTACACCTACGGCCCGCTCGGCCAGGTGCTCGCGCTCAGCAGCATCGATGCCGGGGAGCGATGGATGCTCGATGGCGCCACGGGCCAGCCCGTGCGGGCCGGCGGCGAGCGCGGCATCACCCAGCGCGTCACCTACGACGCCCTCCGCCGGCCGACGGGCGTCTACGTCGAGGAGAGCAGCGTCGAGAAGAGGGTGCAGGAGATGACCTACGGCGAGGGGACCAGCTACCCCAACGCCAAGGGCAAGCTGGTGCAGCTACGCGACCAGAGCGGACAGGTCGTCGTCGACGACTTCGACTTCAAGGGCAACCCGCTGGTGCAGAAGCGCAAGTACGCCGACGACTACCAGAGCCGCCTCGACTGGTCTGCCTCTACGCCGCCCTCGCTCATGACCGAGGAGTGGGTGCATGAGTTTTCGTACGACGCCCTGAACCGCCCCACCTCCACCATCTACCCCGACAACCCGAGCGGGACCGGCACCGAGGTGCTGCCCGAGTACGACGCCGGCGGCATGCTCAAGCGCGTCACCGCCAAGCTCCGAGGCGCCTCCACGGCGACGGTCATCGTCGACGACATCACCTACGACGAGAAGGGCAGGCGAGAGCGCATCGTCTACAGCGACAAGACCGGCAACCACGTCTACACCGACTACACGTACGACCCGCTGAGCTTCCGTCTGAAGTACTTCAAGACGACGCGCTCGAGCGGCACCGGCGACCTGCTGCAGAGCCTGCACTACCACTACGACGCGGTCGGCAACATCACCGCCACGCGCGACACCTCGACGGCGGGGCTCTACTTCTCGACCACCGGCAACCCCATCCCGGATGCCGACGCCGACTACACCTACGACGCCATCTACCGGCTCATCGAGGCCGAAGGCCGTGAGCACCGGAGCGTCATCGGGCAGCTGGACCACGCTCAGCCCACGCCCGAGACCATCATCCCCCACGCGATGATGCAGAACCCCCTGGGCCTGCACCGCTACACCCAGACCTACACCTACGACGACGTCGGCAACATCACCCAGATGGCCCACGCCGCCGGCACGGCCAACAACTGGACCCGGAACTACACCTACCCGTCCGGCTCCAACCGCCTCACCTCCACCAAGAACCCCGCCTCCGGCGGCACCACCGTCAACTACACCCATGACGTGCACGGCAACATCACGGCCATGCCCCACCTCGACACCATCGACTGGGACTACGCCGACCAGATGCGGCACGTCGACAAGCTCGGCGACCAAACCCAGGAGGTGTGGTTCGTCTACGACGCGAGCGGTGAGCGCGTGCGCAAGGTCTACAAGCACGGCCAGTACCGCGACGAGCGCTTCTACATCGGCGGCGTCGAGGTCTTCCGGCGGTACGAAACCGGGGCGCTCGAAACCGAGCGCGAGACCGTGCTCCTGTCCGACGACCATCGGCGGGTCTGCATGGCCGAGACCAAGACCGTCAGCGGCGGGGGTGCGGTGATGACCCCGGCCACCAAGCTGCGGTTTCAGCTCGACAACCACCTTGGCACTTGCGCTGTGGAGGTCGAGGGCGACGGCGCCATCATCTCCTACGAGGAGTACCATCCCTACGGGACGTCCGCGTATCGGGCCCAGAGTGGGTCAGTGGACGTTTCCGCCAAGCGGTACCGCTACACCGGCAAGGAGAGGGACGAGTCCACCGGGCTCTACTACCACGGGGCGCGGTACTACGCGCCTTGGCTTGGAAGGTGGACGGCGGCGGACCCGCTGGCGTTCGCAGACGGGGCAGGACCGTATGACTACGTGCGCGGGAGCCCCGTGGTGCTGAGCGACCCGAGCGGCGGTAAAAGTCGCTACCTCGGCGTGAGTAAGGCGAAGGACTTCGTCGCAGGCATACAGCGCCGCACCGGAGGTAAGGCATACTGGTCAGAGTCGGGGGAGCATGGTGCCGGGTGGTACGTCGACCTCGGCAAGACCGGGTACCGGTCTCATCCCACGGAGAAGAAGGGCAACGACGGTTCGCTGGACTTTCTAAGTTGGGATCCAGACCCGGGGCCGACCCTTGGCCAATATGTCGATGCCTTTACCGAGGCCCGCTACGACATCGACTATCGATCCGTGGAAGGGAACCTTTCCAAGTACCTACAGCTTAGCTACGCGGACGGCACGCGTCTCGACCTGAACATCGACGCGATCTCGTTGAGTTCGCCATCAAGCGATGAGGCCATCCGGCAGATGAGGGGGGCGGCGTTTGGCCCCGGCGGACGACTGTACCCACAGGACATGAACCCGCTAACAACCCCAGGGCTAGCGAATGCGAAGCGCATGGCCCTCCATGAGATGGGGGAGTTCAACCTAGGTTTCGTTCAGCTCTCCGCGGCTGCGGTAGTTGTTGTAGTCTCTCAGGCTAGTCCCAGCCCCGGGTTGGCAAGCCCATCGCGGAGCAAGCCCGCCGTTGGCAAGGTCCCGCTCGCCTCCCGAAACCGACTCGTTGTCGACGAGGGCAAGTGGGACTACTTCTTCGGGCAGGCAGCCGGAGCAAAGAACGCCGAGCACAACGCGCCACGAACGCTCCAGAACTGGAATCAGATGAGTCGCCTCGGCGTGCAAAACAACGAAGCCGGGCGAGCATTGCTTCGCCAACATTTCGACGACGTAATTCAGGATCCTTCGAACGTCACTCGTACTTGGACGAACAACTTCGGAAAATTCGAATCGCGAGAGTCGCTCTTCATGGGTCCCAACGGTGCCGCCAAGTTTACCACCACCTTCGAAGTCATGAGCGACGGATCCAGACGCATCACAACTCTGATCCCCATCGGTGGGATGAAGCCGAAGTCGGTCGTCTCGCCCCCATAGGAGCCAGCATGAAGACACCTAGTGAGCAAGAATTCTTGGAGACCCTGGGGCTCGAACCCGTCGAGGCTCGACCTATGGACGGCTTATGGGCATACATAATCGGCGAAGAAGGGTCGCTACAGTTGCGCCTGTCCTTCAACACTCACGAACAGTCGGTACAGACGGCCTGGACGAAGGACGGAGCCCCTCTTTGCGTAGTGGTCCACGAGGATGCCGTCGCCCTAGCATTCGTGACTACCGGTGAAACCGTCGAGATCCACGGAACGTTTGGCGACCATGGTCAGCATAGCGAGCTTCGTTTGCTCGCGAGGCCCAGGTTGGAGGTTCGCTGGAGCACGTTAGTCGAGTAGCGACCGGTAGGGCCGAGAGCCGGCCACCAACGTA
Source organism: Polyangia bacterium (assembly GCA_030426145.1). Classification (GTDB taxonomy): domain Bacteria; phylum Myxococcota_A; class Polyangia; order Polyangiales; family Polyangiaceae; genus JAPYTK01. The sequence continues at coordinate 58,450 of JAUHZF010000007.1, read as the reverse complement.
GCCGAGACCCACTTGCCAAGAATCTGCAGTGGAAGAGGGCGAGGGCGGACAGTTAACGGGAACGGCCCTGGTGCGACGGAGGTCGTGGCCAGGGCGGAGCGACGGCGGTTCAGACCCGGAAGGTTCGTCAGGTCGTGCGAAACCGAACGTTTCTGCACGGTCCTGGGCCAGGACCACATTTCGGTCAGTTGAGGCTTGCAAGACTATGTTGCCAAATACGGAAGTTCGGCAATCGGGAAACGCAACGTCACCGGGGGGCAGGGAACCGGCCCCTCCCCCGGCCGCGAAGAACTCGACCTCCGAACCGGGTAGCCGGCGCCGCTCCCCCGCCCGGTTCGAGGCGGCCCACCCAGTGACAGCCAGTGGCTGTCCGGCCGGCTCGTAGCCGTGACACTTCACCGACCCACGAGGTCAAATACCCCTCGCAACTCGTTGAGGATCTTTTCGCCGTCGCGCTGTCGGAAGCCCGCGAGCAACGCCTTCACATCCGTGGCATGCCCGTCCCCGTAGCGGCCGAGCGCATTACCACGCCAGACACCAACCTCGAGCCGGCCGAACCCACGAGGGTCGAGGTTGACCCATACACGCTCTCCACGAGCCTCGACGCGAGCACCCGCGACCTCGATCACAGGCTTGGTCGCCAAGACGGTGAGGGCATCAACAAGACCATCGGCCTGCTCCAGACGCAGGTACTGCCAGCACCAGATCAAATACCGGTTCATCCGCCTCACCTGGATCGTCGTCGTCGGCCCCGCACTGGCGTCGAATGCCCAGAACGTCTGGATTGCGGTGTCGACCATCGAAAGGAAGAATGCCCGGGCGTCATCGGTCTTTGTGCGGTGGTGATGTCGCACGAAGGCGTACTCCGTGATCATGGTCCATACGTCGGCCTGGTAGTCGATCTCCTCGAGGACCTTTGCGAACCGCCCAATCTCCCTGCTCGTCGGGCCGGTGAGCTGGTGCTTTCCGCCGTGAAGCGCCTCGTGAAGGATGAGCATGCGACCGGCCTGCTCCCTTTGGGCCTCGTCCGGCATCGTCGAGATGATCCCGTGAAGCAGATGCTCGTCGAAGCGCCAGGTCCTCTTGGCTTCATCGAAGAAGAACGCACCTCCCGGTGCGGTTGCTTGGGCGACGTCTACGTTCTCGCCCAGGGTCGCTCCATCGAGAGCCGGCAGCTCGCGCCATGCCCCGGCGAACATCGAGGTGTCGTCGTGACCCATCAGGGTTGTTCTAAGCCAGTCATGGCCCTCTTGCCGCCGGTCTCGAAGCGCAGCCGCGAACTCGACGAGCCGCCGATGCTGCTCCGCCCAGCTACGGCGGAGGTCATCAGCCTGGCCCCGTTGCTCGGCGGTTAGAGTGGGCTGCGCCGGCTCGATGTTGTCCTGAATGACGAACGCCGGTCGATGGCGAGGGCGCTTCTTCGCATCGTAGAAGTAGGTCTGAACGGATGCTGTCATCGTGTTGCTGATTCTTGTTCCTAAAGCGAAGGCGACGCCAGTGGGCACGGATGCGAAGACATGGATCATCCGCGTTCTTGGTCGGCACTCTTGGATTGCCTGGAGCGCCCGGGCGAAAGCGTCGGTGACCAGATCGACATGCTCCGCGCTGAGGGCGTCTGGTGCGGGGCGCTCAAGCGCGATGTCGATCTCGGCCAGTGGACCAGGCACAAGGTCCTCGATGTCCTCGCGGTCCACCTCCGTACTCACCGCGATGCGGATGACGACGTCGCCCTCTGCTCTAACCAGACTATCGGGGAGCTCAAGAGACCTAAGGGTAGGTCGCGGCGCCTCCCAGTCCCACGTGCGTTTGGTGTGATGCCGCTGGTGCACGACCACACGCGGCCAGCTGCCCACTAAGTATCCGAGCTGCATGGTCAGAGGAATGCATGCGGTACCGAAGTAGTGGAGCTGCCCCCCATCGTGTCGGTCGAGTGCGGGTCGGACCTGTGTCTCGAATACAGCTACAAGTTCTCGCTTCGCCTCGGACCACTCCTCGGTCCGGCCGACCTCACGGATGGCCTCATCGAGTTTGAGCTCGATAGTCTCGACGTCACCCTCAAGCGCAGCCTGCGCGATCGCGTTCGCGTCTACAGCGGCCAGCATTGGGTGAATGATTGTGATGGTCATCGTATCTCCTTGCAGTGGAACAGCTTGGTCTGGCCCCGAACGCCTTCCCACGCCCGGACATCTACGCGCCCGACGATGACGAAGAACAGTGACTCAGCGTCCACTACGTCTTCCCGGAGTCGTCGCAACCAGTCGACCCGATCGATGCGAGAAGGATTGGGTGTATCTTCTGGGTGCGTGTGCCACTCACCGAGATACACGCAAGTTCCCTTCGACCTCCTCCACGCAGCATCGACCAACGACTGATGACCCTCTAGGCGCTTGAAGAAGGTGCGACCCTGAGCATCCCCCTCAAGAGGCTCGGTCACGTCATCTACGACCACGTCCACCACATCGCGGAGATGCCGGCCCAACAGCACCCCGCCTGCCTCGAGGTCCTCTTCGCGGTGCTGGGCATGCCCACGCATCCTTTTCAGGGCGTAAGGGTCTACTTTGATGACGGCGCGGTTCTGTCGCATGAAGATCACGCTCGACCTCCACACGTCGGGCAGCTCTGAGCAGTCGGATCCTGCTCGAGCGAGTCCCCCGAGAGCTCGTAGCGCGGCGACGTCCGGTAGCCGTGCTGGCGAAATATCGCGGCATCGCCCTTCCAGGACCGCAAGAGAGGGCTATTCAGGTCGCCTCGCAGCGCGGCGACAACGGCCCGTGTCGCCAGGTCGGCGGTCTTGACGGCATCTGAGTTGGCGAAAGGAGTGAAGGCACCTCCGCAACCACCAGACTCGCGAGCGAATACTTGCCCCGCACCCGCGAAATCGGCGCGGTTCTGTAGGTCGTCGTAGATGCAGCGCAAGCACCCTGGCCCAGCGCTGCGGCTCGTGGTCTCGATGAAGACGTGGCCGCCCAGGCCCAACGGCTCTAGCCATGTGCACCCAAGCCGCGGCCCACCGTGTCTCCACAGCTCGTCGGACACGAGGAGGTTGGTCGTCGCGTGCCCTGTCGCCAGTACCATCAGATCCGCTCTGGCGACTGCTTTGTGACCGAGCAGGTTCTCAATGCGTCCTTTGATGCCGACAACGTCAAGGTAGGGTGTCCTCCTGCGCAGGAACTCGGCGGTCGCTGTTGCCTTGTTCTGCCCAAGAGCAAGAACCCCTAGGACGTGGCGGAACGCGTTGGCCGGCGTGAACGCGTCGCCGTCCACCAGCGTCAGCTGCCCAAGCCCCGCGGACGCAAGTTGGGTTGCAAGGTGACCTCCGACTGCTCCGCATCCGGCGACCACTACCTGACGTTCCCTTAGAGAGATGTCAGCTCCACCTCGCGGCAGCAGGGCCTCCTTGTCCCGCCGCTCAACGGCCACCAGCCTCATGCTTTTGGCGTGGCCCTTGGGGTTAAGCGGATGCGCTCCTTCACAACCGTCGAACTCAAGACCCACAAGGATCCTCTGACCCTGGTTCAGCACCCCGAGAATGACTGGACACGGGCCTTCGGGCCGCTTCTTGGTGCGCTTGACCAGGTCACGCCGCAACCGCGGCTCCAGGTGGCGTTCGACAAATGGCTTGATGTCGGCGACGGCGATGGTCTGAGGATTGGGGAAAACCTCCGGCTGCCGAAGCGGGATGTAGAGCGCTTTGCGTTCCATCCTCGGCCGGTCGAAGAGATCCGGCGCAAATTGGGTGACGGTGTGGAACCTTTCCGTGACATAGCGCCACACCTTCCCGTTGCATCCAACGCTCAGCCTGCGAATCTCATCGCCGGGAGAGAAGTAGCTGCCGACGGTTTCTCCGCATGTGTCGGCGTGCCGCCAGTGCCCTTCGATGTCGTCGACGATAGTGTTGTCCCCACTCAAGCCCATCCGGAGCGTACGGACGGCTTCCCCAATCGCGTCGGCTACGACGTCGGCCAAGCGCTGGTAGTCATGGACCCGTCCTTCCTCGCTGGAGTAGCAGACACGTCCGTCGCCCTCGACGTGTGGGATGCGTCGAGCCCAGCCGGCATCGACATACACGTGGGGAAGCAACGCGGGCGACTGGCCGCGAAAACCAACGCGTACAACGACGGTCTCCGCTCCGAGGTCGTACCACCCCTCGACCATGTGGGTGCAACGGTGCCGAGGTGGCACGGAGCTTACCTCGCTCAAGACGATGCTGGCGCCCTCAAATAGCGCAGCGGCTCGCGAGGGCGCTGACTTTGGACTCGCGACCACCCTACGCAGAGTTGCCGGAGGTGATGATCGCCGGGCCCTTTGGCTGCGCCGTTTCTTCCTTGTCAGGAACCGGGAAGTCGTCACCGAATCGCTTGCGGAGTTCCTTGCATGCCGTGTGAGGGTCCGGGTCGTTCTGCGCCTCCTCGAGCGAATGGCGGAGCTGGTCGAGCTTATCCTCGAGCCGCGCCATCTGCTTGTCCGTCATCCTTTCAAGCACGTCGTTGTAGGGTTGCACTGGCAGGTACAACCTCAGCCGGCGCACGGGGTTGCCGCTTAATCCGATGACCGCGGTGAAGTTCGCCAACATCTTCGTGACCAGGCCCAGCATGGCGCGCAGGTCGTCATCTTCGACCTTGTTCGCCACTGGGTCGACGATGGGTCGGGCGGGTGAGAACCACTCGTGCGCCGCTACCGCGAAAGCGATCCCTGGAGGCGCAGCGTGGCCCTCGTTGGGAAAGCGCTCGCTAGACCACCTCTTGAGCGCCCGAATGACCCGCTTGGTCTGCTTGGCATCGTCCCCGTCAAAGCGACTCTCCAGCTTCTGCAGAAGCCCTTTTGGATCGGAGGGCTCCCACTCGCGGTTGGCTTCGTCGGAGCGTAGCTTTCCCCTAGCGAGGTGCATGGTGCCGTTGACGCTCGCCGACGCGTAAACCGCGACGTCGACATGGTAGATTGGTTCTCCCTCCGCCTGGTACCAAACCGTGACGCACGGCTTGCGAACCTCGACCCACTGCGTGTGGCCATCAAGAGCGTCGTAGACCCACCTCTTCACTTTGACGGGATCCGTGGCCTCGTTGATGTCGACGTCGAACTCGATGCCCTGGTCGATGTCGTAGTCGCCGGCCGCGGGAACGACTCCAGTTCCGTAACTGTAGCTTCCCTGGCCGAAGGTCGACCATGGAGGGATGTCCTCCCCGTCTTCACGCTGCTTCTTCAGCCCAGCATTGAGACGATCGAGCACGCGGTCGCGCTTCTCGCGGAGCGTCGCATTCTCCTCGTAGCGCCCCAGGCGGATGGTGTTGTCAAACTCAACGAACTGCTTCTGGACTTTGGCCATGGCCAACTCCTCATGGATGAGCGCTAGCAGAAGCGGCTGAGCCTCTGCTGCTCATCCGGGCGATCCACTTAGATGCTCCAAGGGATTGCAGGTCGGCGGCAGTCTGAGGTAGGTTCCGATTGTCTACGTCGAAGCCCGTGTAGCCTTCCCGGTTGCGCGGGTTTTGCCTATTTGGGGCCCTTCTCAGGGCAGGACTCCGGTCCATACCACCGTGCCCAGGCGTTCAGCAACACGCAAGTCGGTTTGTTTACCTATACTTAGAAGATCACAGTGGAAGTTTTTTCGAGGAACTGCCTGTCCTATACAACCGTCCGCTGAACATACGTCCGAACTCCAACGATTGTGTGCCACACCCCGAAATGCTCACGACGTGGGTACCAACTGCGCGGCCCCGCTCACCCCCCCCTCGAGAAAGCGAGCGACCACCGGACCCTCGTGGATGCACCCGACCGAGCATCGTCGCCACGCCGGCCCGTGGGGAACATCGGAACGAGATCCGGCGCTAGCGCCGAAGATGCCTTTTGGACGACGCGTGGCGCCTTCTCGTTCGCGACATGCGCGGCGAGACCGCCACCCGCCGCCAAGCCTCAGAGCCTTGAGGTCGAGCCCTTAGCCGAGGCTGAGAGCCCTTAGCGCCGGATCTCGTTCCGGTGTTCCCCACGGGCCGATCAGGTCTCGCTCGAACTCGGCGATGGCGCTGAGCATCGTGAGCAGCAACCGACTCAGGGCGTCCCGGTCTCCTCGACGTCGAGGGCTACGCGGTCGCCGTACCGCTTTGCCGCATCGCGAAGCTCGCCGCGGGCGGCATCGGCCTGCTGGTCGACGGCACTAACGCGGTGGTAGAGCGCCGCCTTCGGCTTCGCCATCCACCAGATAGTAGGCCGAGCAGGGCGCTTGGCGTTGGATTTGCGCGGATGCTAACGGGACCCCTGCCTGGAAGGTCTGTGGCGCTGCCATCGGAAGCGGCGTACGGCAAACCGCCGGGAGACGACCCACGCCGAGCCGTCTCGTCCGATTAAGCCTAGTAGGGAACACTCACACTGGCGCTGACCTTCGAGTCAAGGCTGTTCTTCGTGGTGTTCCAACAGCGGCGGTACATTCTGGAGCGGCCTCGATAGTTCTTCCGAAGCTTCCTCGCGCGCTCGAGAACCTTTGCATCGCTCGAGCCACCACACGCAGCGTTGTAGAGCCTTTCCGCACGCCGGGCAGTGCTTCCTACTCGCTTATCGGTGCAGTTCGGGTGCATCATCCGTAGTTGGAGTCGTCGCGGCTCGCTGCGGTCGGTTAACCATGCGGTGCAGGTCGAGCACGCGATCTGAGCGAGGCTCTCCGCCGTGGGTCTGGAGAGCTTGCTCCGGCACTCCTCGGGTGTGAACTCTTGGAGTGGGCGCTTCGTTGACGAGTTGGCCGCAAGTTTCACTACCACGGGTTCCTCGTTCAAGGCCGCGGCGGCTTCTTCCCTATTACCGTCTGACCCGTCCTCATAGGCTGCGTTTGACTCGTCGTCATCAGCCGCGTCTGAACCGTCGTCATCAGCTGCGACACCGCTGGGGCCCCTGAGTGAGTCCGAGCACGATTCGTGGTCGGGGACCTCGTCATTGCTACATTGCTCGTAGACATTGGTGACCACGTCGGTCTCAGGTGCGGCGACTGGCGCGACTGGGTTACCACGTTCATTCGAGCGCGCCTCAGTCTGTGTGGTCGTGGCGTCGCTTGCGGCTGGTTCGCCAGCAGCACCGCACGCCCAAAGAAGAGCCGCACCGGCAGCTAGCCACGCGTGCTTGAATAGCGTCACAACCGCAGGTATATGGCTTACAGGGGGCTACGGCCATCACCTCTCTAGGGTGAACGTTTCGAGCATTTTAGGTATCAATCGCGGAGTAATCCAACGTGAAGGGCCAAGGTAGCCATTCGAACGAAGACTCAACGGCGTGCGGGCACGCGGAGAGGGGCGGTACCAGGCCCCGACGCCATGGTGGACTTCGCGCACGGCGCGAAACTCACAGGGTGGCGGCGTGCGACCCAAGAACTCGCCGACTTGACGAAGCATCATGACCGATACGTGCGCCAGCCTCCTACGAGTACCCCTAGTATTGGGAGCTCTCGTCCTCGGCGGCCTAGCTTCGTCGTCATGTAACGACGAGAGCAAGTCGATAGGGGAGGGGTGCCGCCAGATCTATGGGGAAGCTCAATGGAAGAAGATGCAAGCATGCGGTCTCGGTTGCGAGCCCTCGCTCGCGAAATCCCTGTTCGTGCTGGATGAACTCAAGTCCAATATTGTGGCGGAAATCGGCGGGTGCTTTCGGGGGGAACTGCCGCTGCCCGGGAAAGGGAAGGCTTCGCCACTAACACAGCAGCGATTGGAGGCCTGCATCGAGGGGAGTCACCATCTCGACCCGGAGCTGAAGCTCGCACTTGTCGAAAGGTTGAAGAGCATAGTGGCCTCGACGGGTGAATCTGCACGGTGGCAGAAGTCCTTTGACGAGTGCCGCTTTGGCTGCGGCGATTGGAGTGAGAAGTCCGCCCAGGGTCGTTGTGCCCCCTGCGGAGATGATGGGCAGCCGACTTGCTCTTCTCCGAAGACGTCATGCCGGCTCTACAGAGTTTCTCGTGGCGGGATCTGCGCTCCTTGCGGCAACAAGGATGAGCCTGCATGCAACGACGAGGAAGTGCGATACTGCCGCGGCTCACGTCTGGCGCCGTCGACTACAGATGGATTCTGTCGACCTTGCGGAAGTGCCGGCCGGGTGCCCTGCGCAGACGACGCGTGCGGAGCAGGGCTTGCTTCGACGGGCGACAAGTGTGTGCCATGCGGAGGTCAGGGCGAGCGTATCTGCGTGGGAGAAACTCTTACTGGATGCAGTGAGGCTGGGCTCGTGGCCGTCTCGGGGCGCAACGGTGAAGGACAGTTCTGCACCTCTTGCGGTGATGAAGGTCAGCCGGCGTGTTTCGGCGGCTCCTGCAACGCAGGACTCATTCTGCAAGGAAGGGCCTGCACGAAGACAGGTCGTACTCCCCCCAGGGTTCCGCGCGAGAACGCGGGCTGTGTCACGGGCAAGGTTCGCATCGCTGGGTCGTGCGAGTCCTGCGTCCTCGATCGTCAGAACGTGAGCTACACCAAGACAGGAGTGACAGATTGCGAGCGGTCCGATGTGCAGCGAAGGCTCGCTCGCGAGTGCGAGAGTCGTGCAGCTAAGGTCACCGGAGGTGTTGCTCGTCTCACATCAACAGACATTGGCAGCGTACAGCGCAAGAAGAGTTGGGATGGCAAGCGCAGCTGTAGACGCAAGGGGTCGGCGGTCTGCGAGATCGTTCGAGCCGAATGCGCGAGGTGAAGGCGATGGCTACCCAGTGGGGGTTCCAACGCAAGAGGCTGGCTGCCGGGCCACCCGCGGCCTCCTCCGTCGCCACGGGCCAGGGCGACGAGTTCGACGGTTAGATCGGGCTGCCCATCTGGATCGACGCCTTGAGCGGGGGAGGGCAGAGACACCATTCACGCCTACCGCCACGACCTCGCCAAGTTCGCGGTGGAGTACGACGCCAGCATCGACCCCGACGCGGGCGGAGAGCTTGCGGCGCTCGTACGCGAAGGTGATCTCCGCCTTCATGGTGGAGCTCGGAGAGGAGGGCCAGAGCGCGCGCTCGGCTGCGCGTCACCTGACGGCCATCCGCGTCTTCTGCCGGTTCCTGCCATGGGTGATGAGGACGACGACTGTGTCGTATCCGTCCGATTCGACCGAGAGGTCTTCGAGCGGTGCGGTCCTCCTCGCGTCGTTCGACGCGCGCATGGCAGGTTCCAGGCCCGTCGGCACCCTACACGCCTCACGTCTGGGGTCTCGAGGAGCCGCTCTTCGTGATGTACTCGGCGGGCCTTCGGGTCCCCGAGCCCGTCAACCTTCGCACCGCCGATCTCAACCGCTGGCGGGGCGTGCTGCGCGCGCTCGGCAAGGGTAACAAGCGCCGTCTCATCCCGCTGAGCGAGCGGGCCATCGACGAGGTCGAGGCCTACCGGTCGGACCGCGCCCAGCATCCGGCGTCAGCCACGTTGGATCTTACGCGCTTGCTATCGGGCCCCCGGAAGGCAACAAGATCGATGCAGAAGGGGACGTGTTCGGCATGTTCAGGATGAGTGCTACGATCGACTCTCGGTTTAGCTTCACGGCGCAGTTCTTGATGGGCGCGGCCTACCAAGCCGCTGAGGCTCATCTGATCGAAGACGAGTACGACGCCCGCGCGGCGAAGGAAGACCCCGAACACGTTCGCATGGTGCACCGCACCCATGTCGTCGGAGCCATCATCCAAGCCGTGGCGTGTCTGGAGTCCGATACCTACTCCGTGCTCGTTCACGGACCCGGACACCACCTCGGCTCCGGCGGGACCAATCTGAACGCGCGCGACCTGTTCACCCCGAGGCTGGACGAGCTCGAGAAGATGAACGCGCTTCAAAGGATGAAGGAGGTCGCCAAACTGATGGAAGGTACGGCCATCAGCCTTGGAGCTCCCGAGTTTGAGGATGCCAACGACGCCAGGAAACTGCGCAACGAGATCATCCACTACAAGTCGAAGAACAACCGCAAGAGGATGAAGGAGAACTTCTTCCTCGCCCTCGAGAAGAGGCAGTTTGCGCCGCCTCCGTTTTGCGCGGGCGCCGGCCACATCTTCTTCCCGCATCGGTGCCTCAGCGCGGCTTGTGCAACATGGGTAGTTCGCGCGTGCCGAAGGGCACTCGACGAGTTCTACCGGTGCATCAGCACCCCGAGCCCGCTCGCTGCGCACGGCGCGCGCCTCGACGCGCTCCTGCCGTAGTCGACCGCAGTGTGCCGCTGCTGCGGGTAGCGACCCGCCGTGAAGTCACCGCCAACCTACTGAGAGGCGGGGCGGCGGGGACAAGGCGAGGTCAGTCGGCGTGTGACCGCGTTGGCTAGGCTAGGTAGCCACATCTGCCGACCCAGGTGCGCAGAATAGATGTATGTCCGTCTTCAGCATGGTCCACCTGCCACCGCATCGTGTGATGGGAGGATTGGGACTGAAGTCGCGTCACGAAGCGAGGGGCTCCCGCATCGCCCTGTTCCAGACGTTGAGGGTCGTCTTATCGTCGTGACGCGCGCCAAAGTCTCGAACCTTGGCCCGATGGGCGCCACCACGCGACCATCCATCGGGCCATGGACCGCTGGATCGACGCCTTCCTGCATCATCTCCGCCTCGAGCGGGGGAGGGCAGAGAACACCATCCGTGCCTACGGTCATGACCTGGTCAAGTTCGCCGCGTTCGCGGCCGAGCACGACGCAAGCATCGACCCCGATGCAGAGGGAGAACTCGCCGCGCTCCGTCCCGAGGTGATCTCCGCCTTCATGGTGGAGCTTGGACGGGAGGGCCTCAGCGCGCGCTCGGCGGCGCGCCACCTGACGGCCATCCGCGTCTTCTGCCGATTCCTTGTGAACGAGGGCCACCTGCCAACCAACCCCACCAGCCTCATGGTGGGCCCGCAAGCGGGCGAGCACCTGCCCGACGTGCTCGATGCTGACGAGGTGGTTCGGCTCCTCGAGGCCCCCGACGTGACGACGGCGCGAGGACGTCGCGACCGCGCGATGCTCTTCGTGATGTACTCGGCGGGCCTTCGGGTTTCCGAGCTCGTCAACCTCCGCACCGCCGATCTCAACCGGCGGCGCGGCGTGCTGCGCGCGCTCGGCAAGGGCAACAAGCGACGGCTCATCCCGCTGAGCGAGCGGGCCATCGACGAGGTGGAGGCCTACCTGCCGCACCGCGCCCAGCATCCGGCCTCAGCCCACAGCTCGATCTTGTTCCTGTCGCCGAGGGGCAAGGCGCTCAGCCGTCAGGCGTTCTTCAACGCGGTGAAGCGCTACGCCGTCGGCGCTGGGATCACCAAGAACGTCTCGCCGCACAAGCTCCGGCACAGCTTCGCGACCCATCTGCTCGAGGGCGGCGCCGACCTCCGGAGCGTCCAGGCCATGCTCGGCCACGCGGACATCGCGACCACCGAGGTCTACACCCACGTGGCCAAGGAGCACCTCCGCGAGGTCTACGACCGGGCGCACCCGAGGGCCTGAAAACGCCGAAAAGTGGCGCTAAAACAGGCGCTTACGCGGCTTCGCATAATGTGAATTATGTCAAGTGAACCGAGAGCGGAGCGTCACGGGCATCGATGGGACGCCCAGTATGCGACCGCGTCTACGGCGCGAGTCAGTTCCTTCTCCGGTACGCCATAGGTCTCAATTTCGAACAGATCCCAAAAGTAGCGGACACGAAATCTGGCGAAACAACCATCTCCAAAGAGGCCGTCGATTGGGGCCTCGGGGTCGATTTCGTCGGGCGGACGGCGAACCTGCGTCGCGAGCAACAACCAGATTTCACGAAAGTCGTCCGCTGACACCTCTGGACAGTACCTGAGCCGAATGTTCTCGAGCGTCTCGCTGGGAAACATCTTCATCTCCCTCGGAACTTCAGTGCCAGATCAGGGTCTGGTTTCACAGCGTTCTTGATGGCGTAGATCCTGATGAACTGGCCCTCCTTCCGCGGTGTGAGCACCTCGAAGCCGAGGCGGGCGAGATCGGCGCAGAAGGCGTTGGCGTCGTCGAAGTAGCTCGCTGGCTCCCAGATATGGAGGTTGCCATCGAGGCGGAGGCATCGGTGGGCCTCGCGGATGTAGTCGGTGAAGTTGGCTCCCATGAGCGACAGGCAGAAGATGGCGAGGTCGAGGCAGTCGTTGTCGAGGGGAACGGCGGCGATGTCACAGGCGACGACGGTGTCGTTGATGGCGACGTGGTCGAAGCTGTGAACGTTGTGCCGGTCGCTCACGGCCTCCCCGATGAGCGCCTCGCCGCAACCGAAGTCGCCTACCACCCAGCCTTCACGCTTCTGGAGCCAGGCGATCTCCTCCTTGTACGGCACAACCGTCCAGCTCTGGCGAAGCTGCTGATACATGGTGTGGTAGTGAGCCCACTCCTCTGGGTTGGCTTCGAGGCGTGCATGGGTCTTCTGGCTCCCGCTCGCGTACCAGCGGTTGTTCATCTTGGCGAAGTCGCCGTACCGGCGGATCCGCCGTCGTTCCTCTGCCGGCTCTCGCGAGAGGGGGATCTTGATCAGCTTGCGCTCGATGACCTCGATCACGCCGGTTTCGAGTCGCTCGAGCCATCCCATGATGTCCTGCTGGGCCTGTGCCGGGGTTCGCAGGTTGCCCTCAGGCACGACGCCGTCCACCGCCGCGTCGGCGATGGACTTCTTGTACTCGAGGCGTTGAAGCTTGCTCTCGCAGTACGACCAGCGGTCGCCGTTCACATAGGCGTAGGTGACGGGGATGATGACGTGGACCTTGTCGAAGCGGCTCCCCTGCCGCCAGAGGCGCGCGCACAGCTGCTCGTACTCGGCGTTGGTCCAGGGCAGCGAGTTGATGATGAGCTTGTTGCAGACGTGCTGAAGGCCATCAACGCCGGTGCTCACGCGACTCGAGGCGATAAGGACGTCGACATGCCCGCTGGGATTCCTGAACGCGTGGAGGTCGGTGTCGTCGTCCTGGCCCGTGAACATTCCCGGCCGGAAGCCGGCTTCCCGCACCGCGTCACGTAGCTGCTCAGCGATACCGTCGACGTAGTGGGTGTAGATGAGCGTCTTCTCACCCGGCTTTAGGTTCTCGATGATGGTAGGGATGCGCACCTTGGTGAGCACCTTCTCCATGTCGAGAACGGTTCCGCGACCTACCAACCGGATCTCGTCGAGGTGCTCGACGCAGTCGACCTCGAGCTTGTGCACCTCGAGCTGGGTCTTGTAGTTCGGCTTCCACCGTGTCCCGAGGGTCACGAGCCTCTGGTAGAGGCGCATACAATTCTGGACCGTGGCCTTGGTCTCGAGGTCATCGTGCTGGTGGCCGGTGATCATCTCCACCAGGCTGCGCCCCTCCTGAAGGGTGTTGATCACGGGGGTGCCCGACATGCCGAGCACGCAAAGGTCGGCGTTCCGCTTGCCTGCCTCCAGGATCAGCCCCTGCACGAGTCGCTTTCTGCGACTCATGGTGTTCTCGTCCCGCTGCTTGGCGAAGTGGATCTCGTCTACGACCACGAAGTCGACGTCGTGACGGTCCAGGAAGGCCATTAGGTCGGCCTCCGAGCGCTTGAGCTGGAACTGTTCGAAGTTCATGATGAGGTAGCGCGGCCTGCCGGAAAGCTCGTCGGGCCACTCGGGAGTCCAGGTCTTCTTGCAGATCTGGCAGCCCGGGAAAGCGTTGAGGATTTCCTTCTCCCAGTTGTCGACCACCGCATTGGGGCAGCAGATCACGGTTAGCTCTGCTCCCGTGACCCTCGTGGACAAGATCGCGCTGAGGGTCTTGCCGGCCCCCATCCCCGACCAATTGCCGTAGCGGCGTTCCTTCGCAACGCTCACGGCCACGTGCCGTTGCATCAGGTGAGGCTTGCAAATGTCGTGATCAGGCGTGGGACGAAAGGCGTAGCCATCGGGCAGCCTCATCGCCTCGGCCGCATCGAACTCGGCAAGGAACCGGTCCCGCACCACGGCGGAGTAGGTGTCTCCGTTGAACTGGCGGGCCTGCTCCTCCGCCTCCTCCGGCTCCTGGTAGGCATGGCGCCAGAGCTTCGCCTTCGCGCTGTCCAGCAAGAACCGTACAGTCTCCGCGTCGGCGTTCGCGACGAACTTGGTGTCGAGCGCTGCGAGGGCATCCTGAGTCTGCACGATGGGCAGGTCGTCCCGCTCCTCGAGCGGCGCCACCTCTCCATCTGCGGATTGGCTGGCCGTTGGCGTGACTACGTCGAGCGAGACGTCGATGTCGCCCGAGTCCTGCTCGTAGTCGGCATCAGGTGCTTGGGGTAGCGCGAAACGATCCTCTACCTCTTCGGTGGCCTCCTTGGCGCTCGACTCGAGCCGTCCCTCCTGCACCTCGAGCGTGAGATCCTGGTCCTCAGCGAACGAGTCCACGAGGGAGGGCTTTCCCTCCACGAACTTCTCGAGCTCGGAGGTGGGGAACCGACCCGTGGTGAACGCTTTCACGAACTCACGCGAAGCCCGCCCTCGCAGGGCACCGGCCTGCATGGCGAGCGCGAACATCTCGCTCGGCGTGAGCACGTCGACGTGGCCGAGCAGCGACTTCACGAAGGTGCGGATGTTGTCGACCGTCCAGTTGCCGTAGCAGTGGGGACACCGTCCGCTGCTCAGCGTCCGCGACTTCACGGTGGCCCGAAACTCGTGGCCTTTGCTGCACAGCCACCAGGCCGTCATCTTGTGATCAGGCTCGATGGCATCCGGCCCTACGTCACCGTTCTTGTGCGGATGCCACTCGGCCGCGATGTGAGGGAAGCGCGCGGCGAGGGACTCCTTGGCCAAGGCGCAACGGGGGCAACTGTCATCGTTGACCATCTGAAGAGGTGAGCGCTGAAATGCGTGCCCTTCGTCGCACAGCCACCAGACTGCCCCGACATGGCTCTCGTCCACGTTCTCGGGGGTCATGTCGTTCTTCTCTGAATGCCAGCGCTTGGTCAGGCGGGGGTGGGTGTCAGCCAAGCTGCTTCCCCCGAGGGCACATGTGGGGCACGCTGGCTCCCCACTCAGAATTCGTGGTGAGCGACGAAAGCTGTGATCGCGGGTGCATCTCCACCATGCCGCGCGATGACTGCGAGCCGGTACGTCTTTGGCGGCCACGTCGTTCTTGTCGGCGTCCCAAAGGGCCGCCAGCCTTGGCACATCGGCAACCGATTCAGCCATCTGTCTCCTCCCTTCTCTCGTGTCGCGCGGGCGGAGGCTCGATGCAGTCGGTACTGAACCAGCGCGGGTCCGTCGGCTCCAGGGGGCTCCCGTCGACAGCAGGGAGGCCTGGCCCGTGGGCCGGATGTCCGTCGGCTTCGTCCTCAGCCAAGGCGAGGTTGAGCTCCAGGAGGAACTCCGTAGCCTCCTGGTCGGCGGGCTTCCCGTAGACATCCTCGACGGCTTCATCGAGCGCGGTTTGAGCGTCCTTTAAGGGATGACGCCCAGCTACCTCCGCTGACTGGTAGAGGTCGCGGAGTGACCATCCGTTCTCGGCCCGTAGCTTGCTGCGGACTGAGCGCAATTCGCGCCCAGAACGAGCCACACTTTCTACTCCATTGGCTGTAGCCGCTTGTGGCCAGGGAAAAGTATTCCACACATCGGCGGTGTAGCGCGTGTCGCTCTTGATTTTCGAGCCAACGGCGCGTGCCCACGCCCAATGAAGGTTGGACTGGAGGATCCCAAACGAATAGTCGTCGTCGTACGCAAAGACCTGGAGGGAATCGAGCGGTAGAAAGCGCGAGGACAGGAAGCAGAAGACAGACCGGGCCGAGTGTTTCGAAACGGCCAGGTAGCGCTTCTTATTGGAGATCTCCAAGAAGAATGAGGCGCGAGGACGCCACGCACGCCACCAAGTGCTTTTCCAGCCGTCGAAGCTAGCGGGCTTCGATTCTACCGCCGGTAGCTTGTGCTCGAGCAAGTATTCATAGGCGAGTCCACCGGACGCGGCCTCCTGCTGCGTAGCAACCGCGCTCATGTCGACGACGTAGTCTGGTCTTGTCTCTAGAACCCCGCGGAGAAGATGGCCAGCAGTCGCCGCCGGCCTAACGTATGGCCTCGAGCGCTCATCGTCGAGGAGCCCAGCTGCCGTCGCCCCGTCCACCTGACAGGCCTTGGTGCCCAGTTCCACGCCCTTCGAGCTGCGATTGCTCGCGTTCGCGCGAAGTCTTCTGGCTTCTGAAGTCTGCGCATGAAGCTGCAAGTGCGTCGCGATTCTCGCTACGCGGTGAACGCGACTGTCGATGACCAGGGTCCGGCGACCTGACGAATCCCGACCAAGTGGCGACTTGATCCAGTTCACCACCGAGACGTTGACCGTGGCGTCGCCAGACCACGGCTTTGAGGAGATGGCATTTCGAATCTCAGCGCCCGTGGCTACGAGCACATCTAGGCCGTACTCTCGCGAAATCCCCTCTCGTATGGAGCTGGTTGCGATGAGGCCAGCCCGACCTTCGCGAGGTAGATGGTCATGCGCCCTTCTAAACCAGAAGACGCAGAAGTCGGCGCGCCCATGTATGTCGGGAAACCTCTCCCCGAGGGTTCTCTTATAGACTCGCCCGTAGGTTGATGAGATCGCACTGCCGGCCAAGAACGGTGGATTGCCGACAATGGCGTCGACGTCGGGCCATTCTACGAACAGCGCATCCGCGCAAACGATGTTCTCGTCGAGGTTGTCCAACGGGAGTGACGGGTCCATCTCCAGGAACGCCTGGCCGAAGAGGTCCACCACGGTCGCCTTGCGTTCCTCGTAGGCGATCTTCTTGGCGATGTTGAGCGTGGTTCGTGCGAGCTCGACCGCGAACGGGTTGATGTCGATGCCGAAGAAGTTCGTGGTGCGGATCCGTGACGTCCAGGTGGGCTTTGCCTTCCGCTTCTGGACGGTGGCGTACTCGTAGAGCCGACACAGGACCTCGGTCTCGAGCTTGTAGAGCTCGCGAAACGCGACATAGAGGAAGTTGCCGCTCCCGCAAGCCGGGTCGAGGACGCGGTAGCCTTCGAGGTCATCCAGCACCTGCTGAAGCTTGTCGATCGTCGTGGCTTCGGCGATGCGCTCGCGCCACGGGTCGACGATGGTGGGACCCACGACGCTCATGATGTCTTCGCGGGCGGTGTAGTGCGCTCCGCTCGCGTGACGTTCGGCGTCGTCCATGATCCCTTGGAAGACGTTGCCGAAAATGTTCGGGTCGACGTACTTCCAGTTGGCCTCGGCGGCCTTCGTCAGGGCCTTGAGGGGCGCGGCGCCAAGGTTCAGGGCCACCGGATCGGTGAAGAGCCCGCCGTTGAAGAACGGGATCGCCCGCTCCTCGCCCTTCTTGGGCTTCGTGCTCATGGCGGAGAACAGCTCACCGAGCTTCGTCTCGGCGTCCCCCTCTTCCGCCGCTCGGTACAGCAGCGTTGTGAAATACTCCTTTGGCAGCAGGCCCACATCCTCGGCAAACATCGCCACGATGCACTGGAGGGAGAACCGGATCACGTCCTCTTGTCGGTCCCGGTTCTTGGCCAGCAGCGCTCGGTAGACCTTGGCTACGAGGTCGGCGACCTCTTTGCTGACCTTGGCGACGTTGATGATCTTCGGTGTCTCGCCGGGCTTCCAGTCGGGAGTGAAGAACGGGAAGGCTTCGCTGTACTTCGGGAGTTCGTCGAGGGCGAAAGTGAGCCGAGGGGCCCCGCGGTCCCTTGCAAGGTCGTAGAGCCGGACGTCGCGGCGGTCGGTCAACACTACGTACTGCGGCTCCTCCGCCATTTGAAGGACCGCCCGTAGCAAGTCCTTGTAGGCTAGGTCGAGGATCACATCGCGAGCCGCAACCTCCACGACCACCCGACGGTCCGACCAGTAGGCAGTTAGCGTACGCTCGGTGCGCTTGCCGTCATCCACCGCATCGATGGCATGCTCGAACAAGAGCCCCTCGGCCTTCTGAAGGGCACCTTCGGCTGTCCCCTCGCGGCCGTCGCCCCAACCGAAACCGGCGATGAACTCGCGTGCGAAGTCCACCGGGGCGCTCTTCGTCCTCCCCTTGCCCCTCCCGCTTCCTGCCAGCCGCAGCGAGAGGCGTCTCAGCGCCATCTTAACGCTCAAAACCCTCTAGCCTCCCAATTCTTGCTGTTCTGTTCTGGTCTGGTCTCAGGCTCGTACCGCCCCCAGCGCATATACCGTCTATACCGCGTGCAATGATACTTGCCGAGGTGCTCGAAAGCCGGGGGCGGCGATAGGGCTGGGTAGCGGCGCCTGGGGGATTCAACTGGCCGAGATCGTTTCGGTGTCGTCCGCGCGCGAACACTTTCTTCGTTCTTCGGCGTTTTTTCACGCAACTCGGCGCGACCTCGGGTCGAGGGAATGAGGACGGCGCCGTGTCGTTTCTCATGCCGAAGGACCCTACTGAATGAGCCGAGACGACCGAGACCCACCCTCGTCCGCCCCTTCTCTTCCTTCGTCCGCGGAGCTTCGGGCCAAAACGGGAGGGCCTCATACCTACGGCCCGGACGACCTGGTCAAGAGCAAGGAGGCAGCTCGGATTTTGGGGATCTCGGTGTACCAGCTCCGGCACTGGGTGGAGCATGGTCGCGTGCCGGTCGCCGACACCATCCAGGAGCCTGGTTACAAGCATGCCCACAAGCTGTTTCGCGTGAAGGACCTTCGGCGGGTTCGTCGCCGGGAGCAACGTCGTGCGCGGAAGCGGAAAGCAGAACTGCGGCCCGCGAGGGATACGGCGTCGTCATCCACATCGCCGCACGGCAGCAGCGATGAAGATGGGCTGGTCGAGGCTGACGTCTTCCAGCTGTTGAGGGAGAAGGTGAGCGTGCCGGACATCGTGATCCGGTTGCAGGTGCCGGTGGCGCGCGTGGAGCAGATCGCTCGGGCGTATCGGCAGGCGCAACGGCCCCCAGTCGACGTGGCGACGATGGAGGCCCTCAACGATGCGCTCTCCCTCCGAGGGTTCGAGCGGATCACAGGCACCGACCCGGTGACGTTGTACCGCGTTTTTCAGTTCGTCTTGAGCGCTCACGACAGCTACCGCCATCGTTGCGATGACTACGAGCAGGCGTTGTCGAGGGTGCAGGTGCTCGCGGCGAAGGTTCCGGGGCTAGAGCGCCAGCTCGCAGAAGCCGAGCGCCAGCTCGCGGAGGCGAGAGA
The DNA here is from genome assembly GCA_030426145.1 of Polyangia bacterium. Lineage (GTDB taxonomy): Bacteria > Myxococcota_A > Polyangia > Polyangiales > Polyangiaceae > JAPYTK01. The sequence continues at coordinate 39,449 of JAUHZF010000007.1, read as the reverse complement.
GGAGGCGGAGGCCTTCAAGAAGAAGGTCGAGCGGCAGCACTACGTCGTGGAGCGCGCGAGCGAGGCGATGTGGATGGGCTCACCTGAGGAGGGGCGGCGATTTCAGGGCGTGGTCGAAGCGGCGAAGGCGAAGATGGCCGCGGAGGCCGAGGCAGACGGTGGCGATGTGGCCGGCGACAACGGCATCGCGCCGTCGTGCACAGCGAAGGGGCCTCATCCGGAGGAGATGAGCCCGAGCTCGACCCCGCGCACACCGCGCTAGCGTCTGAGGACCTCTTGGGGGCCGCCCGACCGCGGCTCGACGGGCCGCAGCGTCAAAACCCTGCTGGGCGGAGGGGCGGTCTACACCGAAATTCTCGCGATTCTCAGGCTCTAGGGCATGAGCAAACGCGACCGCACCACCCCTACGCCGCCCACCTCCGTCACCACAGCCGCGAACGAGACGCCCTGTCCTCGGATCTATGTCGCGTGCCTCGCGAGCTACAACGCGGGGCGCCTGCATGGCGCCTGGCTCGACGTCGAGTCGGACGAGCCCATGCGCTGCTACGCATGCGAGGAGGAGGCGACGGGGCTATGCGACCGCCGCCACGACAAGGAGCGCGGCCTCGTGCCTGCGTGCGAGCGCCACACCAGCCATGAACTGGCAGGCGCGGTGCTCGAAGGGGCTCGCGCGCTAGAAGCGAGGATCCAGATGGAGGTGCTGGCCACCTCGCCCGAGTCCGTGGCAGAGGAGACCGCCGTCCACGATCACGAAGGCTTCATGGGCTTGCACGTGGGCGAGTACGAGGCGCTGTCCGACGTGGTGGCCAAGGCGCGGCTCGTCACTGAGCACGGCGCGCTTGGCGTCGCTGTGGCCAAGCATCTGGGGGCGGACCACGACCTCGAACGCCTGCACGAGGTGTGGACGTGGATGGAGGAGCAGTACGCGGGGGCGTACGACAGCCCGGAGGACTGGGCCGGCTGCTACCTCGACGAGACGGGGGGCCTCGACAAGGTCCCGGAGGCGCTCCGCCCCTACATCCACTACGAGGCCTACGCGCGTGACGCGGAGCTGGGCGGTGATGTCGTGTTCCTCACCCTCGAGGGCGAGGATGCGGACGGCATGGTGCACGTCTTTCACAACGTATGAGGGCGGCCCGCCACACGCGGCGAGCAGCCTCGTTTGGCATCGCTTGAGACCGCCCCGGTGCATGCGTACCTGCGCAGGCACGGAAGGCGCGGCGTCGTGATTGCGGATGCTTGGCGCCTGCGCATCCACCTTGCGTGCGCAGGCATCTTCTCTCCAACGGACGGCAACCTTTGCTCTTTTTCGAGCGGTCGGGGACATGCGCGGTCTGCGCAAGCACCTGCCTGCGCAGGCACGCCGCCAAGTCCCCAGAACAAGGGGGATTTTGAAGAAAGCGCAGCCTGCGAAAATTCGCTGGTTGCGCATGCTCGACAAGACGGCCTCGGATTCTCAACGCTAAGGGCATGGCAACGACGAGCAGCTATGCGGGGATCTCCAAGGAGGTGGCGGTGGACGCCTACGCCTCCACGAAGAAGCGCCTCGCGAACCTGATGAAGCGCTCTCAGGAGCAAACCGCGCGGGTGACGGAGGTGGCGGGCAACGTGGCGGGCGGCCTGGCCGCCGGCATCGCGGACGCCAAGCTCATGGACAAGAAGACCGGCAAGCCCAAGGCGATCATGGGGGCGGGGATCCCTCTGGTGGCCGGCTCCGTGGCCGCTGGGATCGGGCTCATGCGCCAGGCGGGCAAGGCCTCGGACATCACGATGTCACTCGGGGCCGGGATGCTCGCCTATGGCCTGGGCAACATCGCACGAGAGCGCGTCGTGGCGAATGATCGCGCGAAGGCTGCGTCGCGCGCGAGCGGCGGCGGGGCTGTCCCTGCGGTCTCCCCGCCCCAAGCAGGCGGCGGCAGCGCTGTGGTGATGGGCGCGCCCCCTTACCAACACGCGCCCGTCGTAGGCTATGCGCCGCCGCCGCGGGCGATCCCTCGCGCGCGCGAGCTGACGCTGGACGACCTGCAACGTCAGTGGGCGAACCTCCGCGCCGCCTACGAGTAGGCGAGCAAGTGCGAGCCACACGGCCGTGCGGACGGCGGGTCCAGGGCTGACCGCCGCCGCCACTGCCGTCGCGTTGTCGCTCGCGCCTTTCCTCCTCCCCTCTGAAGCCCCCTCCCCCAAGGCGCCATCGTCTCCGGGGATGAACCACCGCGCCACGCGGGCTGAGCGCGTCCCTTCATGGGCGCCCGGCAGCCTGGGGCCGGCGAGGTGCGCCTTGCGGATGCGCCTCGCGGACCTTTCTCTACGCCAACCCTCAGACACCGAAGACGACGACACGGACCCATGAGCAACAACTACGACTACGACCTCGACGCGCTCGAAAGCGAGCTCAGCTTGATGGATGACCTCGACTACGAGGTGGGCGGCAGCGACGACCTCGACGCGGCGCTCGGCCTCAACCCGCGCACCATGGCGCTGACGAGAGCGCCCTCGCGCTTGTCGCTGGCGGCGCCGCCGCGGCGCACGCTCGCTGGCAATGGTGGGGGCGGCGGTGGCAACGCCGCGAGCACCGAGCAGCTCCGCAACATGATCCAGACGCTGGTGCAGCACCAGAAGGCGATGGCGGCGGCGCACAAGAAGATGGCGCAAGAGCTCAAGCTGCAGAAGCTGTCCGCCGCGAGCACCGCCGGGGAGGTGCCGCAAATCTTCCTCGGCATCGACAGCCGCGAGAAGGCCCCGAATGGGATCCCCGCCGGCAATTCGCTGGTGCTGAGCGTGGAGTCGAGCGAGCCGCTTCGGATCACCAACCTCCTCGTCGACGACGCCATCGCGAGCGATTTTACGATCAGCCGCATTCAAATCGGCCGGCTCAACCTGCTGGCGGGCAGCGACTCGGTCCCGGCCGCCATCTTCAAGAGCAGTGTGGTGCGGGCACCCATCGCAACGCCCATCCTGCCGGCTGGTACCGAAGCGCGGCTCGAGGTGACGAACCGCTCCCAGGCGCCGCGCGACTTCGTGGCGGCGTTTACGGGGATCGACGTCGCGGCGCGCTGAGCCGCCCCCTCTTCCGCCTCCGCCCTCCCCTCGCAACGCAGGTACGCCACGTGTTTTCCGCGACGTTCGAGAGTCCGTATCTGACGGACCGGTTGCTCGGTCACCTGACCGAAGCGCTGACACGCATGGACGTCGAGCACCTGCGGGCGCAGCCGCATGCGCCGCTGCTCTATGCCTCGGGGGTGCGCTACGCGCGGGAGCCGGCGGGCGCGGAGCGCTGGGTCACCAGCCCGCTCGTGCTGGCTCGCGGCGTAGGCGACTGCGAGGACCTGGCTTGCTGGCGCGCCGCCGAGCTCCGGCTGCGGGGCGATCACGCCGCGCGGGTCGTATCGACCGCGCAGCAGCTGAGCCGGGCCCGCCGCCTCTACCACGTGCTGGTGCGCCACGGAGACGGCCGACTCGAAGACCCCTCGAGAAAGCTCGGCATGCCGTAGTGCCGCGAGCCCCCAGTCCCCCCCGAACCTTCGACGCTCTCCCCTCTCGGGGAGCCGAAACCCTGAAACGCGAGAGACACCTTTGGAGACTGACCGATGAGCGCCATGAAATGGCTGTTGCCCCTGGGCGGTGTCGGCATGCTGTTGCTTCTGTCGGGCGACAGTGATGCCGCTGAGCCTGCGCCCCAAGGAGGCGGCAGCGGCGGTCCGACCGGGCCCGCCGGCTACGACCCCGGCGGTGGAGGTGGACTCCCCTCCCCTCCGCTGCCTCCTTCGCCGCCAGGTGGTGGGGGCGGCGGCAGTCCGCCGCTTGCGCCCGGAAGGCTGTCGCCCGAAGCACTGGCCACCGTCACCGAGGTGCGCACCATCGATGGCTCGCCCGTGCGCTACTTCCGTCCGCAGGTCGCCGACGGCGTGCTCGACGAGCTACGCGGGCGAGGCCTTCAACCGATGGCCGCGCCCGAGGACCTCCAAGGCAAGGCGGCGATCTACGGCGTGGTGCCGGCGCAGCACTCTCCGGTGAACGCGTATCAAGCGCTCGCGACCGCATCGTCGACGACGGGGGTGGCGGTGATCGGAAACCACGTCTTGGCGGCGCCGGAAGCGCCAGGCCGGGTGGTGGCGATGGTGCCGCGCTCGCTGCTGAAAGAAGTGGCGAGGCCGTCGAGCGATTGGGCGGTGCTGCTCGATCCGGCAGACGCCGGCGGCGGCGGTCATCGCGGAGGAGGCAGTGCAGGCGGTGGTGGCGGAGCGCCATTCCCCGGCGGGCCGGGCGTTCCGCCGGGACCTCCGCCGGGTCCGCCACCGCCGCCGCATGGGGGCGGAGCGCCCGGACCGACTCCAGGGCCTCCACCGGGCCCGCCGCCCGGTCCGCCCCCGGGTCCTCCGCCCGGCCCGCTACCAGGCGCCGGGGCGGGGCTACCGCCTTGGGGCGGCGGACCTCAGGTGCCGGGCATTCCGAGCCTGCCGTTTCCACCGCTCGGCCCGCCGCCCGGTCCTCCGCCATTGGGTCCTCCGCCATCGGGGCCCATGCCGTCAGGGCCCGGACCCATGCCACCGGGGCCGATGCCGCCCGGGCCTCCGTCGCCGGGTGGGGGCGCGCTTCCACCGGGTGGCGTACGTGACCTCGATGGAAACCTCTCCCCTGCGCTTCGCACCGAAATCGAGCGCATGCTCGCCGATACGACCATTGCGCCCGAGGCGCTCGAGCAAGCGGCCGACAGGTTTGCGCAGAAATACCCCGTGGCGGCTCAGCGGCTGCGCGAGCGCGCCGCCGAGCTGCGGGAGCTGCAGCGTCTGGAGGCCGTCCGTCGCGGAGGCAGCCCCTTCACGATTCGCATGGGCGACATCCCCTCGCGCCTGGCGCTCTACTACACGGGTGACGGCACGCGGTGGAAGGAGCTGTCGGCCGCCAACCAGCACCGCAACATGCGCTCGGTCACGCGCGGGGGCGTCACGCAGCTCGAGCCCTGGCAGGGCGAGGTGCTGCTGCCGCTGTCCTGGGAGGCGTGGCGCAAGCCGGTTCCGCCCGTCGCGAGCGGCGGCGCCCAGTCCGCCCGCGAAGCCTCGGCCGATAGCCGCCTCGCTTCCGCCGAGAGCAAGCGCCTGACCGAAACGACCTGAGGTCTCGCCGTCTGTCGAGCCTCTGCAGCGCCAACTGCGCCTCGCTCCGCACCCTCTCTCCCAGCACAGCTTCCGTTTCCAGTGCCTGGCCATCCCCGAAAGCCCTGACCGCCATGAATAGCCCATCCCCTTTCATCGAAGTCTTCGAGCCGCAGATCATGCCCAACGGCGAGTACGCCGCCTCAGCGCACGTGCACCTCGGTCCCGAGGGGAGCGTTCGCATCGTGGCTACAGCGCCCCAGGCGGTGGCGGCGAAGGCGATGGCACACGCGCAGGCCTTCGTCTCGAAGCACCTGGGCCACGGAGTCAGGCCCGGCGTCCCGCCCTTCATGCCGCCGCCCATCCCTGCCCGCCCGGCTCCCGCCAACCCTGCAGCCCCCTTCGCGCCTGTCGCCGTGCCGCCAGCCATCCCGCCTGGGATCATGCCGGCCCCGCTGACGCGGACGGGCATGGCACAGGCTCGCGCTCTGCTTCGGCAAGCAGCGTCGGTGCCGCTCGCCGCAGAGACGGCGCGCGCGGCGCGGCGGTTCGTGCCGATCCTCCGGCCGTTGCGTGATTCGGTCTACACCCCAGGACAGGTGGACTTGGCGCAGCTCTTCGAGCGAGCGGCGATGCTGCTCGAGGCGGCTGAGCGTGAGCCCGAAGCGCGGGAGCGGCTCGCCGAAGCGGTGCGCCGCGCGCGACGGGACGGCCGGCTCTTGCGGGTGTTGCAGGCGGTGCGTGCCGCAGAGCGCGCCGAAGGGCCCGCCGGGGTCGACGCGCTCAAGCGATTGGCGGGCGCGGCCTCGCTGCTCGGTCGCGCCGAGACGGGCGACGGCCAGGCGCTGGCGCAGATCCAAACTGTGCTGCAAGGCGTGATGGGCGGAGCGAGCGCTCCCCGAAGTGCGGAGCCGAGCGCGGCGCGCGCGGCCGGCTACCTCAGCGTGGCGGACGCCGAGCTCGTGCAGCCAGCGGCGAGCGAGGTGGGGGCTGCGGCCCGCGGCGGCCACGATGATGACCCCGCGCTCCTGGAGCTGGTGCGGGCGCTGCGCGGCATGCGGGCCGGCTTTCGGCGCGCGGCGCGATGAGGACGACGCGAATGAGGGTCCTCATTGTCAACCTTCCCAAGCGGCTCGCCAAGACGATGGTGCCTCTGTTTCTGCTGTTCGCAGGCCTCGGCGTGGTGACGCTCGCCCAGGCCGCCTCCTCCTCCGACGATGAGGACGAGGCGACGGCGCCTCCTTCGCCTGGCGACGGGGCCAGGCCCGGTCCTGCTGAAGGGACCGGACAGACGGCGACGCCGCCGCCACCCACGCCACCGGCGCCAGCGCCGAAGGACCCGACACGGCTGCTCGGCGCTGGCTCACTTGTCGCTTTCGCCCCCTCCCCCGTGCTGGTCCTCCCTCCGGACCCGGAGGTGGCGCGCGGCGTCCCGCTCGGCGCGGGCGCTGCCCCACGCCGCCCACTGAAACCTCAGCAGGAGCCCCCGCGCTACGTCGTCGAGCCGGCCTTCGCCGCGCACTTGTTGAAACGCGCGCAGCAGGCCATCGGCCATGGCCCCCTGCATCGTCAGGCGCTGCCTGCGCTCGAGCGCGCGAAAGACAGTGGCGCACCGAACCAAATGTTCGAGGCGGGGCGGCACTGGCTCATCGAGGCGGCCATCGTCGGCATCGATCACGGCCTCAACCACATCCACAAGCCCGACACGCGCTGGAGCCTGACGTGGATCGACGAGGTGCTGTCGCTCGCCTCGCTCTGCTTGACCGAAGCGGAGCTCAACCCGGGGCTGACGTTCGAGGAGCGCTACCGACAGACCCACGTCGCCGTACGCCGCGTGCTCGAGCGCCCGCAGGACTGCTGGCACATCATTCGCGGTCTCAAGGCCGACAACCGCTACTGGACCCACTTCCTCAAGGGCGTTTCGCCCGACGCCTCGGCGCGAAACAACCGCGCCAAGAGCCGTTGCCGCGCCACGATGCAGCGGCTCCGAGAGGAGGAGCGAGAGCTCTACGCCTACGGAAAGCGGCCGCCGCTGAGGGTGCTCGGTCAGTTCTTCAAGCGCTTTTCGTTCCTGCGCCGCGTGACCTGGCTCGACTGACGCCGCTCGCCCGCCCCTCTTTCAACACATCCCTTTCCCGACCAAGCCCATGACCCTCACTGCCGTCCTCCTCGACCTGTCGCCCCCGACCTCGCCGCAGCGCGTTTGGCGCGCCGAGGTCGTTCACCAAAGCGGCGCCGTCGCGACGACGGCCGTGCAAGCGCGTCAGCGTGCCCCCATCCCTGGAGAGGACCCGCCCGAGCCCGGCACGCTCGCCGCCGACGGCAACGAGACGCGCCTCGGGCTCGCACCTACCAAGTCGATGCTGGCGCCGCTTGCGCCGTCTGAGACACCTGCGCCCGGACCATTGCGAAAGGGCGCGTTCCGACAGAGCGGCTCGGTCCTGCTCCTGACCCCAGAGGACCGCGACACCGGGGACCATGACCCAGGCGTCTTGCGTGGCGGCAGCTGCGAGCACCTCACCGAGAGCGACAAGCGACTCGTCGTTCACGAGCGCAGCCGGCAGGCGCTGCAGTCGGCGCAGCGCTTCACCCCGCTCGGCGTCTCGATGCTGAGCGCCGACAGCCAAACTCATGGCGCACGCGTGTGGGCTGCCGGCTCGGTGCGCATCGACCGTGAGCGCGGCCAAGGAAGCTGGCTTTGGCAGTCGGGCGCGTTCATGCCGGCTGTTGAGCAGCTCCCCCAAGGCGAGGGCGGCGGCGAGGGCCGTTGGCGCCTCCGGCTCGCGCCCTCGAAGGGCCTTTCGCGCGGGCAGGCCACCATCCTCTGCACGCCGCGGGGTCAGGCCGAGCCCGGCTTGATGGTGCTGCCGACGGTCTTGCAGCTGAGCCCGACCGACAAGTCCGTGTGCTTGCGCACCGAGGATGCAGGCGGCGCCCTCGGCGGTATCGACGGCTTCGACGTGGTGGTGCTCGCGAGCCAAGGCCGCGGCGACGACCCGGCGCTCTCGGGCACGGCGCTCGTGCGCCAGAGCCTCGGGGCCATCCGCTTCGTCCCGCAGCCTGGGCCCGCGCCCGCGGTCCCCGTGCTCGCCTACCGAAGTGGCGGACTGCTCGAGACCGTCGAGCGCCCCCGGCGCGGTGAGCTCATCGTCGAGCTCGGCCCGCGGGCGGCGCTCTCGCCGGAGCGCGCTGCGCTCATCGCGTGCCCCTACGGCATCGTCGCGCCTGGCCGCATGCGAAGCGTCGCCGTCGAGCACGTCTCGCTCACCCGCAAGCGCCTCACGCTGCTCGAGGAAAACCGCCCCACGCTCGCCGATGCCGCCACCTCGGCCGGCCCGTCCGTGCGCGCCGACTTCGACGTCGACTTCGCGTTCTTCGAGCGCCGCTGAACCGCACCGGCCGAGCACCTCCTTCCCCCTCGCCCGACCCGCTCCCGCTCCCTCCCCTCTTCACCCCTTCCGTCATCATGCCCATGTCCCCCGAGTCCGACCGACAAGCCCGCGGCGTGCTGCGCGCAGCCTTCGCCCAGCGCGGCATGGCGGCGCCGAGCTTGCCCGAGCTTCAGGCCGCGCAAGCCATCGGCCGGTTCGAGGGCGGCTACGGCAAGGGGTGGGGACAGGCGGGCGCTGGCTCCCACAACTGGGGCGCAGTGCAATGCGGGCACCTGGCGCCCTGCGGAGCAGGCTGCTTCGAGTACGGCGATAGCCACGCCGACGGCACCGGCTACCGCGGGTGCTTCAAGCGGTACGACAGCGGCGTCGCTGGCGCGGCCGATCTCTTGCACGAGCTCTACCGCCGAGACGGCGTGCCGGACGCGCTCCGGGCAGGGGATGCGTCCCGCATTGCTTCGGCCATGCGCAAGAGTGGCTACTTCGAAGCGCGGGCCGACCGATACGCCAAGGCCATCGAGCTGCACGCCTCGGCGCTCTCGGTGAGTCTCGGCGAGCCGCATGTGGTCGTGCGCGGCGGCGGCAAGTGGCCTCCGCCCGAAGACCCGACGCCCGAAGACCCCACGCCGTCGCCGCCGGTGCTGCCCCCTCCCCCGCCTCCGCCATGGGGATGGGGCGGAAGCCCTGGTGGCGCAGGGGAGCCTCCCATGCCTGCCCCGGCGAGCGACGACCACGACAACGGCGGACTGCTCGCCACCCTGGCGCTGTTGAGTCTGGGCACGGGCTTGCTCGCGTGGAGGATGAGCCGATGAGCTACGCATCCGTCACCGAGCTGCTCGCCCGCCCGGTCGCACCCTCTCCTGCGCCGCCTCGCGCGGCTAGCTCACCCCTGCAACGCCCGGGCGACCGCCTCGTCGCACTCTTGGCCCAGCGGGCTCAGCGTTGGGCTTGGGCAAAGGCCCACGCCCGCCGCGCCGACATCTTCGATGCCCGCTTCGGCCACGTCTATTGGCCGCCCGCAAGGCCCATCGCGACCCAGGCGCCGAGCGCGGCCGCGCGCTCCCATGCGCACCCATATTCGCGGCCGACCCCTCGGCCCCGCCACCGCCGCCGCACTCGGTACAGCGTGGGGTTCGCGAGCCGCAACGTCTTCAACCTCGGCAGCTACATGGACGAGGTCGACAAGGAGGTCATGGCGCTGAACGCCGACGTGAAGCGATGGAGCCGCTCTGCTGGCGGCCATGACTGGCTCCCGCAGGCCTTCTTCGCCGAGTGGCATCGCTTCGTCGACGCCTCTCCCCACGGCGTCGATGACACCACCGTGCGGCCCTACGGCTGGCGCGACTACTACGGCAAGCACCGCGGCCTCATCGACCGCATGACCGGCAACGTCGACCTCGTCTGGGCCGAGGTCGAAGCCTTCGAAGATGAGCTGACCGACTTCCACGCGCGGGCTCGCGAAAAGAAGGCCACCCCCACCGAGCCTGTGCCCGAGCCTGGCTACCAGCCCCCGCCGCCGCTCTGGGAGCAGCCCGAAACGGCTCCCATCTTCGAGGGCGCCCGCACCGCCCTCGAGTGGGTGGCCATCATCGGCGTGCTCGCAGGTGCCGGGTACCTGCTGCACGGCCTCGGAACCCTCAAACGCTGAGCGCCCGCCCTCCCCTCCCCCCTCGAGCCCCACGAACCCGCTACCCATGAAGACGAAGACGATGTGTCCAAGGACAGAACCCAAGCAGCCCTCCGCGATGGCCACGTCGTGCTCGAGCACAGCCTTGCCGCGCCAACCTGCCGGCGGGCCGTCGACGAGGAGGATGGCGCTGTACAGCGCTGCTTCGTTGCTCAACGAGGTGCCGCCCGCCTACCGGGAACACCTCCCGCCCTTGCCGCGTCCGGCTGGCCACTACGAGGCGCGTACGCTCGCGCAGCTCCCGGCGTACATCCATGGGGTTTGCCAGGGACCGGACCACCCCGTCATCGTGGTTCGCTTCCTGTCGGGTCGGCCGAAGCGTCGGCCGCTCTCCATCTTTCGTCGGCCGCTTTACGCGCCGAGCTCGGTCTATGGCGGGGAGGTTCAGATGTGCCCGCCACCGCGTGCGCTCGACCTCGTGGGCCAACAACTCGTGTCCTCAGGCCTACAGGAGGTCGAAGAGGACGGCGGGTCGGGGCCTTGGACCGAGCATCCCGAGATGCCCAGAACGCTCGGTAGCTACCTGATGGGCCTCGGGGCCCGAGGGCGGACAGCGACGCGCTACGACCGGATGCTCTACGAGGAGGTGCTCATCGCGATGGCCACCCATCGCTACAGCTCCGCCGCCTATGACCAGCTGGGCTTGTACGAGGTGGTGGCCTACGACGTCGATCTCGAAGAAGAGGGCCACGAGCTCTGTATCTGGACGAGCGGCTGGCTCTTTCCCATCAACGCGCTGCTCGACGAGCCAGACCTCGGACCGAGCCAAGGCCGGGCCGTGCGTCATTACTGCATCTATGGAGGACAAGCGTGATGGCCTCGGACGAGAGCGGGCCTCGCTACCTTGGCGGAAGCATTCTCGATGCGGTGAGCAGTCATGGTGGGGGGCAAGGCGGCTCCCCGCCGCCCGAAGGCGAAGAAGCGCAGATGGCGCGGATCCTCACCTTCCTCGAGCGATGGCTGGGTGAGCCCGTGCTTTCGTCTGTGATCCTCGAGCACCGCGGAGCGGGCCAGCGTGAAGTGCTCGACACGGTGCTGGTCAAGTCGATGCCCGAAGCGGCCTTCGGCCCAGCGCCCAGCGCCGTGACCTCGAGCGAGGACGACGATGGTGAGCACGCCGGCGCCGCCGAAGCGGCCTTTGAGGCGCGGGCGCGCCGCCTCTGTGACCAGCGGCCCGCGGCCACCGAAGTCGCGCACCGATTCGGGCTCATGATAGGTGAGCACGCCTCTCGCCTGCGCCGTGGAGATCACCCGCGCTACGTGCTCGTCGCCCAGTCGGCGCGTCCTCCTGGCCAGCTGGCGCAATGCGAAGTGTGGGCAGACCTTCCTGGTCTTGCGAGCGGCGCAGGCGGCGGTGGTGACTTGTTGGCCCTCCGCGCTGTGCCCGACTTCGACCGTGGCCCTTTGCTGCGCGCGCCGTCGCTCATGAGAGGCCGCGTAGAGGGTCAGCAAGCCGCGGCGACCTACACCCCCCAGCCCATGGGCCCCTCGGCGGCCGACGTCGTGCGCGCCGAGGCGACGAGCGCGGGGCTCGTGCGGGTGCTCACCCGCCACATCGACCAAATCATGAAGACCCAAGGCCGCACGATGGACGCGAGCCTGGGAGCGATGGCGGCGCTCAACGACAAGCTGCTCGAGCGCACGCACTTGCTCGAGAGTCAGCACACCGAGACGCTCAAGATGCAGCATGAGCTACACCGCAAGTGGCTGCAGGCCGAGTCCGACCGCGTGCGGAGCGAAACGCTCGCGGGTGTGGAAGCCGACATCCAGCGCGCCAAGAACGCGCAAGAGCAGGCCAAGGGAGAAGCCTTCACCAAGGTGGTCGACATGATGCGGCCGGCAGCCGCCGCGCTCACCGCCAAGTTTCATGGCGCCGACCTCGTCATGCGCTTCCTCAACTCGTTTCCCGACGGCGCGCTCGAGATGATTTGGCCCATGCTCACAGAGGAGCAGCAAGCGATGGTGCATCAAGCCGCCGAGCTCGACACCGCCATGATGGATGCGATCAAGCGCGCGAGCCAAGGCACCACCAACGTCGTGCTCGGCGCGGTGGTGCCCGACGGCGGCGCTGCAGCGCCGCCGGAGACTGGTGCGGAAGCGCCTCCAGCGCCGGCGGCTCCTCGGGCAGCGCGCCACGAGCAAGCCATGGCCGAACCCGTGGCTCAGGCGCCGGCCTCCGCGTCCGTCGAAGCGGAACACGCAGAGGACGCCGAAGAGCCGCCGCCCCCTGTTGCGCAACGTCGGCCGCCGACCACGGCGGAGCCGGTGGAGCCTTCGTCTGCTGACGCCGCTCCGGCCTGCCCGACCGGTCGATACATCTACGCTCAGTGTGCCGGCGGAGAGTGTACCGGCGGAGCGCCGCTTGCGATGGCCTCGGGCGACGGCCGCGCCACGCGCGTGTCAGGACCAGACAGCGCTGCCTCTTCGCAGGCACCTGCTTCGGGCGCAGCACCGGCCGACGCGCCCGCAGCGACGAGCGCTTCGCCGGTCTTCAGGGTGCGGGGCACCCTGCCCTCACCCGTGACGCTATCGCCGGCTGACTCGGAAGCGACGTCGCTACCGGACCCGCGGCAAACCGACCTGCCCTTCGAGACGCCCACCGAAGCGTCATCGTCGAGACCGGAGCCCCCCGTCGTCTCGGGCGAGACCGCCCCGGACGACCCCGACACCAGCTGAGCGGCGACGGGCCACGCCCCTCCGCCGTCTCCCTATCCCGCGCCTCGCCTCGTGGCCGAGGCGTGACGGGCGAGGTGCGTCCGCCGCTCGCCGCTCGCCGCTCGCCTCTGCACATCGCGCTCACCTCCAACAGCCCACTCCCGGCCCCATGTCCAAACATCGCCACCACGCCCTTCCCTCCTCGCCCAGCGAACGCTCTTCCTGGCGCGCGCTGGACCGACAGCTCCGCCGCCGCTGCCCGCCGAGGGTGCGCCTCGAGCGCGACATCAAGGCACCTGTCATCGTCAGCATCGAGCGCCTCAGCCGCCAGCTCGGCCGAAGCCAAGCCGCCACCCGCCGGCTCGTGCGCGAGCGCGGCGTGCTCACCGTGCGTCGCGGTGGCCGCACCTTCGCGCTGACGGAGAGCGCCGCCGACAAGCTCGCGCCCGAGCTCTGTCGCGCCGGCGATGCCGATGACTAGCCCGTGCCCAGCTTCCCCTCCCTCACGACCGAAAGGACCCGACCCACCATGAGCCAGTACTTTCACCTGAAGGCCAACGTGCCCTATCTCGGCGAGCAGCTCGTCGGCTACCTCTACACCGACCCCGCCCGGGCCATGGCGCTGCAGCTCGCCCTGCAGCAATGCCCCGGCGCCCAATACGTCCTGACCGACGACCAAGGCAGCCCCGTCGTGCCCGCCTACGGAGGCCAAGGTGGCGGCGGCCAAGGCGGCAATCCCTTCCCCTTCCCCTTCCCGTGGCCCCAGGGCCAGGGCGGCGGCGGTGGCGGCGGTCAGCCCGCCGGCGGCAATCCGTTCCCATTCCCTTGGCCTCAGGGCTTCAACCCATGGGGTCACCAAGGGGGCCAAGGCGGCAACCAGGGTGGCGGCGGCTACGGCGGGGGCTGGTAGGGGCGCCATGAACCAGCGCCACGCGAGCTTCCCCGGGGTGGGCCACGGCGCACGCGCCGGCGGCGCCGTCGACGACGTGCGCGTCGGCGCCAGCCCGCGGCAGCTCCTCAAGCTCCACAGCTACAACGCCCACGCCGACCACCCCGGCCTCATCCAGGTCACGCTCTTCTGCCGAAGGCCGCTGCGGCGTCCGGCACCAGGCGGGCAGCCGCCCCAGCCCCCGCCGCTCCTGAACGCGACCTTTGGCCTGTACGCCGAGCTTCACTGGGTCACGGCCAAGGGCCATGCAACCGCGACCATCGATGTTCCTGCGGGCGGCACCATCGTTACCGTCAGCGGCGCCGACGGCCTCGAGGTCAGTGTCGGCGCCGAAGGCACCGACACCAATGTGTCGGTCCGGCTCGAAGGCATGGCGAGCTGGGTCGAGAGCGGGCACCCGCGCGCCGCCCAGCGCACGACCTTCGTGCCTATCCTCGATGGCTTCGGCAAGGGGCGGCTCATCCCGAGCTTCGCGCAGAAGGGCCGCGCGTACTTCCCCCGCAACGATAGCCCGCAGAACCCGCTGTCGCTCCGGCTGAGCGCACGCGCCGACGGAGGCGGTCCGGTGCTGGCGCAGCTCAGCCCGCTGTTTCCCGGCGAAGCCATCGCGGTGCCAGCCGGCGCCGAAGGCTTCAGCCTCCACGCCCCCAACGTCCAGGCTTGGGCATCGTTCGTCGGCGCGGCCGACCCGGCGCTCGCGAGCGAAGCGGTCATCCCCGTCGTCTGGGAGCTGTCGCTCTAGGCCGAGGCCTAGAGAGAGGAACCGAGGGCCCGTGATGGCGAGCTTGTGGAGCGCGGTGAGCACGATGCTGGGCGTCGTCTCGCTCTGGTCGTTGTTGGCTGGCGACGACGAGGTGCCCGGCGGCGCTGTGCCCCCTGGTGTGCCTCCAGGGCCGACGCAGCCCGCCGGCGTGCCGCCTGGGTCTCCACCTGCGCCCTCGCCGCCGGCCCCTCGAACCCCCTCCCCTCCCAGCGCGCCGCAGCCACCGCCTCGTCGGCCACCAGCGCCGCCACCTCCGCCGCCGCCCAAGCCCCCGCCGTCGCGCCCGCCTCGGCCACCGGCGCCCCCGCAGGGACCCGTGCCCGCCTTGCCAACCGAGAACCTCGGCGGCCGTGCCCTCGTGAGCCTCCTGCCCGCCGAGCCGACGCAAGCGCGCGACGACCTGCTCTTCGAGCTGCTCGCCGTGCGGCGCTTCCTGCGGCCCATCCAATGGAAGCCCGTGCGCCTCGAGCGCGCCGCGTCGGATGGGCGGACCCGTTTGTGTACAGTCTTCGTGAGCCACGACGCGCTTTCGCTCGGCACCGAAGCTGACTTCATCCGCGTCAACCTCCGCCACCCCACGGCGCAGCGCATCGCCGACGAGCTCATGGCGATGCTGCCGACGAGCCGTATCTGCGACCACGCGTGGCTACAGGCTGACGTCAGGCTGACCCCGCATTCGCTGCCCAGCGACAGCCGCATGGCCTTCACCGAGCGCATGGTCGCCCACCACGACGCCATCGAGGCGCAGCTCGGTGCGCTGGAACTCGGTGAGCCTGCGGGACAGCACGACGCCCTCGACCGAAACGGCCTCATCCGCACCGTGGGCAAGTCCTACGTCAACACCAACCTGCTGCTCGGCAAACCCGAGCGTTGCGCCATCTTCGGATGGCACTGGCACCGTGGCGAGAAGCGCAGCCCTGGTGGTCTTTCTGTCGTCCAGCACCTCACCGTCACTGCGCACTGGGCCGCTTTCGTCGACTACTCGCAGACCGTCTGCCTCGTCGCTCGGCGCTGCATCGTCGACGGCGCCCAGCGCGACCTCGAGGAGGTGCTCCGCCACCCCGAGGACGCCTGGCTCGTCAGCGACGAAGGCCCGCTGAAGCTCACCCGCCACCCGGCGGTCCCTGCCCCTGCCGCCTACCGAAGGGCGGCCTGAGGGCGGGCTGTACACGAGCCCCCTTTTCCGAAAGGTCACCATCTCATGAGTAAAGCCATCGACAGAGTCTTGGAGCGCAACGCGCTGGCTCGCGGTCTTCGAGGCGGCGGCCGCAAGGACGCCGCCGAGCCGAAGCGCCGCCCCCGCAATCGGGTCCCGCCCCACAAGTCCTCGCCGAAGGGGCGGCCCTGTCAGACCTGCGGGCAGTACCACTCGGTCTCCGAGCACTGGTCGCACGCGCACGGCCGCGACTACGGCGCCAGCTATAAGCGGCCCAAGCGGGAGCGGCAGGCCGCACGCGTCAAAGCCAAGGCTGCCAAGGAGGCGGACCGCATGCTCAAGGGTCGCAACCTAGCGCCGCTCGATGCGGCGCTAGAGCGAGAGCGGCTCATCGCGGAGCTCGAGCGCAAGGCAGGGGCAACGAAGACTGAGCGAAAGGCGAGCCCCAAGAAGAAGGCCCCCGTGAAGCGGGCTCCGGCCCGCAAGGTTGCGCCCCACCCGCGCGCCGGCAAGCAGCCCTGTCGCCACTGCGGCAAGGTGCACTCCGCTTCGCAGCACTGGTCTCACGCGGCTGGCGAAAAGAGCGCCTGCAGCTACGCTGCGCCGTGTGGCAAGGCCGCTGCCGCCCGCCCAGCCAAGGACAAGCCCAAGGCTGAGCGCAAGACCGCCACGCGAAAGAAGGCCTCGACCACGACGAACACCACGAAGAAGCGCCAGCCTCGACAGCAGGAGCTCTTCCCGGCGCAGTCCGAAGCCGAGCGCCGTCTCTGGCAGGGCAAGACCTTGCACCAAGCCCTCGACGAGCTCGGCTACGGCTCGCGCAAGGACGTCCAAGGCAAGGACCACAAGCGCACGGTCTTCAGCAAGGCCTCAGGCATGGTCGTCGGCCGCATGAACGCGAGCGAGGCATGGGACCTCGTCCACCGTCTCGAGCCGCACAAGGCGCAGCTCGCCGACTGGAGCGGGCGCGGCAAGAAGACCGCTGCCAAGAAGAAGGCGGCCTCGCGGAAGACGACGCCGCCGAAGAAGCGCACCACCGCGAAGAAGAAGTCTGCGCCCAAGCGCACGGCCGCCAAGGCGGCGACGAAGAAGCGCGCCACGACCAAGGCGACCCCGAAGCGAAAGGCTGCTGCGAGGAAGACCCCGGCGAAGAAGGCAGCGACCCACAAGCGCGTCGCCAAGAAGAAGGCGGCGCCAAAGAAGCCTGCTGCCCGCAAGAAGGCCAGCGCGAGCTCCGGCAAGCGCAGCGCCAAGAAGGCGACAGCGAAGAAGAAGACCCGCGCTCGAGCGTCGGCGTCGCTGGCCGCGACCTCCCGTGTGAAGCTCGCCTGGCGACAGGTGACCTCGCTTCCGTCCTTCGAGGCCGAGGGCCCCCCTCCCCTCTTCCGGCGCTACCGGGTCGAGGCGCCAAACGGCACGCAGGGCGCGCGGCTGTTCATCGCCGACGATAGCGGTGGCATGCGGCGCGTCGCCGTGGGGCGCGGGCGCGATGTGGATTCGCTCAAGCGCCAGGCCGAGCGCCACGCCCGCAGCGGCGCCTCCGTCAGCCCTGACCCGTGCGTGACGCCCACGGGCGCGCGCTACCTCTTGCCTGGGCAGCCCATGGAGGCTGGCGTCACCTACACCGCCCCGACCACGGCCGAGTCCGCCGACGAGCTGTCGGGCTGCATCAAGTGGCTCCGCGAGGTCGAGGGCGGGCAGACCTACTACCTCGGCGTGCGCCCCGGCAACGCGCACCTGCAGCGGTTGACCTTCCGCATCGACCGCCGCAGCCGCCGCGCGCCTTGGGACCTCTACGTCGGCTACGGCAGCGCGATGCCGACCGAGCGGCTCGACACCACGCCAGGCAACGGTGTCACCTCCCTCAAGGAGGTCGCTTCCACATACGCAAGTCGCCACGGCGCCGGCGTCTGGGAGCAGACCTGATGGGCCGCGCGGTCTCGCTAGCCGGCGTGCCGCATGGCGCGGCCTGTCGCACTGCCCGACCGGCGAAGCACCGCGCGCACGGTGCTTGCGTGCCAGCGTCCGCCCCGCTTGGTCGGGCGCTCGAGCTCGGTGAGCGCGTGCGCGATGTCGCGCAGGCTCATGCCCTCGGCCGCCATCTCGTGGATGAGCGTCACCGTCTCGAGCTCGTCGGGGGCGACGACCGCCACGCGTCGGCCACGCGGATCGCAGACTTCTTCGGGGGCCGCGTAGCGCCAGCCGAGGCCTTCCCGGCCGTAGCGGGCGCCTTCGTTGCGGGCTTCAGACAGGCCACGCCGCACCAGGCGCGAGAAACGCTCGCGCTCTTCGAGGGTCTGGTTGGCCCAGTGCTCGCGGCGGCGACGGGCCCGGTGGTGGTCCGAATCCGCCGCCGCCGCGCTGTCAGGAGCCTGTGTCTCCCCCACCCCTCCGCCGGCTTCTTGAACGGAGCGAGCGTCGAGGCCGAGCCGAAAGAGCGGCAGCTGCTGCTGCGCTTCGGGGGCTCTCCGGACCGATGCCTGCGCCTTCGCTGCGGGCTGGTTGGGGCTCGTCGACATGGTCAACACGCGCGAGCCCGAGGCGGACTCACATGCTCCAGTGCGCAGGATAACACGCGTCGCTCATGTGTGCGCGGCGTCGTATCTGCTCAGCTGAGCAGCTGCTTGGGCGAGCAGTTCAGGCGTTCTCGTGTCACCACGAGGGCACGCTCGGTGCGCTGGTGTCTGGGACAAACCCACATGCGATCGGGTGGTTGGCGCCAGAAACCCCAACAGTATGGAGGAGATGGCGCTAAGCCATTGAATGGATTTGAGTTGACCGATGGGGGTCAACAGGTGAACATCGGCCCAGCCGTGGCGTGTGCTCAGGTGTTCTGAGCCACGTGTGCGCGCTGGGTTCCGAGAGGAGCCAAACCAGAACCACAAAATGTTTGAAGCCCCCCAACCTGGCGAGCGGGAGGCTTCAAACGGTCGACTCGGTAAATCTGATGAGAGACTACGACGTGACCCCACGTCGGTCAAGACCGGTGCGCCCTGCGCATGCGGTTTCTGACCAGACGTGCGGGCGAGGCCCGTTGTTTTCAACCCTTAGCGCCTCCCTCCCCTGCTCGGTTGAGCAGGCCTACGGCGGCTCGCGAGGTGTGCGATGACGTGGGTGAAGGTTTGCGACCGCTCCCTGCAGCGTGTCTCGTCCCGCCGCTGTGGAGCCACGGCGATGGGCTTCTGGGCCGGCGCCATGTGCCACTCGGCCCATGAGCTCCTCGACGGCAAGCTCACCGCAGAGCAGCTCGAGGGCGATGTTTGGTGGGGAGACTTCTCCGCCGACGCGGCCCTCTGGGCGGGGCTTCTCGAGGACGAGCTCAAGGCACGGCTAGGCGACGTCGATGGCGCCCAGGAGATTCTGGGGGTCGTCCGCGTGGCCATGGCGGCTGTCGGCAAGGACACCGAAGCCGTCGTCACGGCCATCCGAGAGCGCCTAGCCGAGCACAAGCTACTGAGGCGTCCCCGAGGTCGAGGCCAGCACTACGAGCTCATGCACCCGGACGGCCGCCCCTACTGCAAGGAGGACGGCGGCGACCAATTCAGCCGCGAGGCGACCCTCGAGCGCCGTCGCAAGGAGGCCGAGACCAAGCGCCGGCAGCGTGCCGAGGGCCGCGAGCAGGACGAGCTTGAGAAAGAGCTGGGCTTGGGACAGCCTTTGAGCGCGGCGCAAGCGGCCGAGATGTTGCGACAATCGCCTATGTCCAGCGCGGACGCCCCCTTGGACTCCCTCGGGGACGCGCTGCCGGACATGGCGGCGCCCTCCCCGGCTCGCGAGGACGCGAAGCCTAGGCGTCGACGCCAAAGCAGCGCCAAAAACGCGCCTTCAAAGGGCGATTCGAGCGCCGACGTCGCCGGCGCTCCTTTTTCTGAGAGTTTTGTCGACCCGTCCCGTCCCTCTCTGGACGATTTGAACTCATCAGTTCAATTGCCAGACGAGGTTCTCCTCATCCAACGGGAGCTCCGCCAACAATCCATCCTGGCACCCCTCGCCAAGGACTGGACCCTCTCTGTTGCGCTGTACCGCTCTCTAACGGCTTTGAGGGTCGGGGTGCAGGGTGCCCTCATCGCCATCCGGGAAACCGCAGCAGCGGCCAGCCTCGGCTCAGCAATGGGCACCATCAAGTCCTTCCGGCACTGGGCCACCGCCACCCTCCTCGACCGCCTCAAGAAGGCCACCGATGGAAAGGTCAGCGAAGTCGAACACCTAGAGCGTGTGGGGCACCGCAGAACGCCCCAGGAAGCTAAGCGCCTCGCTCAAGAGCGCCGCGTCCGCGAAGAGCAGCAGCGCATGTCTACCACCGAGATGGCCCGACAGGCTCAGCTGGCGGCGCTGGCAATAGCCGGTCGGTTTGGTGCTGAAGTGCCATAGGCACATGGCGCTTCAGCACCAGGGCCTATTCGTGTTCGTGTAGTGCCTCAGTTCTAAGGGGTCGTAGCGCACTGGTGCCTTCGCTCTGTGGTGTCAAGTGGCTGTGGTGTCTTAGTGCTGTGGCTCTGTGCGCTTATAGGTGTTTGGTGCTGAGTCGTGTTAGTGTGAGGGTGCTATGTGGCAGTAGCGCTTGGTGGTCATAGTGCTGTATGGGTAAAGTTCTGTGCTTCTGGAGTGTTTGAGGGCTCTAGGTCTGATGTGATAGAGCGTTCTAGTGAGAGGGTGTTGTGGTTCTGTGGGGCTGAGGCGTTTTGTTGCCCTGGTGCTGTAGGGCTATGTTAGCGAGGGGATGTGGCACTAATCATTTCGGTAGCGGCGCAAAAAGGAGGCGTGGGCAAGTCCACGCTCTCGATCAACCTGGCTAGCTGTCTCCACTCCTCAGGGCATTCTGTGCTGGTCGTGGACACCGACCCGCAGGGGACTTGCCAAGCGTGGGCCACAAGAGGGGCTTCTCGTGGACTCTCGGGGCCGCCGGTTGTGGCCATTGAGGGAGCGTCACTCAGGCGCGACCTTCCTCAGGTGGCGAAGGGGTTCGACGTGGTCATCGTCGACACTCCCCCTCGCGCGGGAGCCGAGTCCGTTGGGGCCATGCTCGTGGCGGATCTCGTAGTGATTCCAGTTATCCCTGGTGCGGCGGATGTTTGGGCCATCCAGCAAACCTTGGCCACGCTGGAGCAAGCTCGCCAACTGCGCCCTGAGATCGTTTCGACCCTTGTACTCAACAGGGCCGACCGCACCACACTCGCGAAGATGACGCGGCAGGCAATCGACGGGCTTGGTACCAAAGTCTTGAGCACCACACTCGGCAGCCGCGTGGCCTTCGGAGAGGCGGTCTTGGCAGGGACCGGCGTGGTGGACTTCGCTGCCGACTCTGCAGCCGCGAGCGAAGTCCGCGCTCTCACTAAGGAGCTTCTTGGCTCGCTAGGAGAACTGAATGGGACGACTGAAGAAGATCGAGCAGCTGGGTGACGGCTTCGCACTACCCAAGCCTCCGGCGAGAACCACCGTCAACGAGGCGGCCGCCGCCCGATTGGAGGCCAGCCTGGAAGGTGTAGAGCCAGGGACCGCTGACCTAGAATCCGGGAGAGCACAGACGAAGCAAGCCAGCGGCGCGCCGAAGCGTCGCAAGAAGCGATCGAGCGTCGATTCGGATGAAGAGCCCAAGTCTCGACTACGTCGAGATGGTGGCGGTGAGCGTGTCAACGTCTACATGCCGCCGACCTTGGTTTCCCGGCTGCGAGTTCAGTGTGCGCTCGACAGGCGTTCATTGTCCGATGCCGTCACAGCAGCGGTCGAAGCCTGGCTATCCGACCAGCCCTCGCCCCGCATCTAGCTCAAGAAGCACCAGAAGCACGAACCTGGCGGACTGGTTCCTTGAGAGGGAGGCTACAGACGGACTTCTGTCCGCACGGACGGGACCAGGCCCAGCTTGTCGTCAAAACATGTCCCGTCCTCGACAGCGACAAAGTCGTCTGAGGTCACCTCGAACAAGGACGAGAACTCCAGCCGCCCGCCATCAGCTGAGAGTCCGTCTACGGGGCCGGTGAACTGCAGATCAGCACGGAACGATGGTGATACGAGTTCGGGAAAGGGAAGGGCGTCTCCGACCGAAGCTCTCGAATTCAGCACTACATGAGTCGTAGACCTGTCCCGCACTTCGCTCGGCGTACCAACCCACGTGTACCCTGAAAGTTCGATCTCGCCCTCATTGAAGTGCCTGAGGTCACCGACTGCGGCTCCTAGCGATAGGTAGTCACTGTTCTTGCGGCAGTAGAGGCCGAGGGTCACGTGGAGAGAGTCAAATTCGAGCGCAGCGTGTTCCAGGGTGGACCCATAGGGACTCATACTCAAAGTGGTATGGCAAGAACCATCCTCGGGTTCAGCCGTGGGTGACGAGGTGCTCTTAATCGGCAGTCGAGAGCCTCGCCAAACAACACCTTCATCGGAGGTCCCCACAACCAGGAGGTCCACGTACGAGCATGGTACTTGCTCGTCGGCACACGCCGACGAGCACAGCGATAGGCAGGCCAACAGAAGGCGGACCAATTCAAGAGGACAATTCCGAGACAGGAGAGCGTCGGGCATGAGTCAGAGGACGCTGAGAATGCACTGCAAGGGTATCGCGAAGACATGCGCCCAGAACTCTAGAAGCCACCGCTCACGTTCATCATCAGCCCATCTGAGCCCAACGATAGCCCGATGTCAGGACCGCCATCGTTGTTCGACAGCGGCAGCGCGAGCGTCACGATCCCAGCGACGAGCAAGACGCCCCCAGCGACACCGACGCCGATGGCCGCTCCACGAAGCGTGGCTTCTTCATCCGCAAGGTCAGCGAGCTCGGCGCACTGCGCCGTAAACGGCGAGCCGGTACCGCATCCGTTGCCCATTCCACCAGCGGCTGCGTCGACCTCGCCCTGGAGGCGCGTGACGTCGTCGGCGCGGTTGCCCGCTGCGAGGCTGAGCACGACGGCAGCGATGACGCCGCCAGCGCCGAGCCCCACACCCGCTATCCCGAATCCAAGCTGTGCATCGGACATCCCAGCGTTCTGGTCGTCACTAGTCGGCAATGGTTTAGGGGGAGGGGAGTCGGAGCGCGTGAGCTTCACGTCGATGGTGATGGTCTGGCCCGCGACGACGTTGCCGTTCCATCGGAAGGCGTCGTAGCCGGGGAGACGCACCTGCAGCTCGCGGCTGCCGGGCATGGCGTAGATGGACTGCGGGAGCGGCGCACGACCCACCACCTGCCCCTCGAGCAGCACCTCGGCCCCTGGACGCGAAACCATGAGCACGAGCTGTCCCACCTTGGCCTCTGCTGCTTGCAGCCGCCCGGTGAGTTTGGGTTGGTACTCCGCGTAGGCCTCATCCGCTGGAGAGAGCTGCCCGAGTGCATGGCGGTACATCTGCGCGGCTTCGACATGCAGCCCAAGCTGGTCGGCGGCGTTGCCGCGGTTGGCAGCGACAAGCCATCCGGCCGATGAGATGGCGAAAGCCCGGCGGTAGGCTTCCAGAGCACCCTGCGTCTCTCCGGCTGCCATCTTCTGCTGCCCCTCTGCCATGGCTTCTTCGAAGCTCCCCGCCGTCGCTACCGCGGGCTGCTGCTGGGCAAACACCTCGGGCGCAGCCATCGGCGCGGCGGTGATGGCTGCGGCGACCATGCCCTGAAGGAATCGACGAAGTGGGGAGTGGCGGCGATGGCGCATAGGGGAGGGGTCCTTGTAGCGGTTTAGAAGTCAGGCTTGAACTTGGGCCCGGACGGAGGCTGTGACGGCGGCCTGGGGCGCGGCTGCACCAAAGGACGCGGCGCCGGCGGCGAGTTGGCGCGCGAGGTGGCCCTTGGCAGGGGCGCCGTCGCACTCGGCATGGAGCTCGCGCCAGCCGTCGCGGTCGCGGAGGCGGTGGGCGTGGGCGTCTCTGCCTCGTCGATACCCAACCGGGAGGTGGCGGGTTGGGGCTCGTCCAGTTTGCCTGGAGGCGGAGGGGTCGATGGCAGCTCCTCTTGGCTCCGCGTCGTCATCACGAAGGCCGCCATCCCACCAACGCCGAGCAGCATCACCACGGAAAGGACGGCGAGCAGCGTCATGCGACTGGAGCCACTTGCGGGAGCGGTGCCGGTTGCGGCGGGGGCGGTATGCACATGCGACGTAGACGGTGATGCTCCTTGGCCGGCATGGGCAGCCGCTGGCTGCAGCATCGGCACCCCGTAGCTCGCGGGCGCTTGGGCTTGCGTCTGCGCATGCGTCATCGCGGATGGTGTCGATGGGAGCGAGGCGGACAGCGACAGGGAGCCGTCCATCGAGGAGAGGAGTGAGGTTCGGTTCGTGTCCTCGACGAAGCCGCGGCGCTGTCGTTCTTGTCGGATGGCTGCCACCATGTCCGCCATCGTCGGAAAGCGCTCATCCGGGTGTTTGCGCAAGGCTCGCCAGATGATGGCCCACACCTCGGGGCCAACGTCCGCCTCGAGACTTGGTGGTTCCTGTCGAAGCGTCGCGACGATCACCTCGCTGAAGTTGGCGGCCCCCGCGCGAAAGGGGGAGCCCTGACCCGTCAGCATCTCATAGAGCAACACGCCAAGCTGGAAGACGTCGATGCGCCCGTCGGCGAGGCCTGACGCGTCCGAGCCTGCCATCAGCATCTCCGGAGGCGTGTAGCCCAGCGACCCAAACACCTTGCCGGAGCCTGTATGCGTGCGAGCTTGCCGGAACCGGCTCTCTCCGAAGTCGATGATCACCGGCTGGAACGTATCCTCGCGCAGAAGCACGTTCTGCGGCTTGAGGTCGCGATGGACCACGCCGAGAACGTGCACCGCGGCGAGGCCGGAGCCGATCTGCTCTGCGTAGTGAAGCGCCACGTCCACGGCGAGGCCGCCCGCGTTGTCCTCGAGGACCTCATCGAGGGGACGACCCGGGATGTACTCGGTGACCATCCACATCGGTCGCTGCCGCAGGTTGGCGTCGAGGCAGTGCACGACGTTGGGATGGATCTTTTCGTTGAAGGTGCGGACCTCGAAGGTGAGCTTGGAAAGCTGCACCTCTTGATGGGGACCCTCGCGTAGGTTGACCACCTTGAAGGCGCCACGACGCTGCGTTTGCGTGTGGATGCACGCGAAGACCTTGCCGCCGCCGCCTTCACCGAGCGGCTTGTCGAGAAGCCAATCCTTGACCGTGATCCCAGGCTTGAAGTCTTCGTAGCGAAGCGAAGGGGTCACGGATGACGAGAGCGTCTCGCCGGGCAGACTCACCGGCTCGATATCACCCGTCTGCGGAACGCCGCCGAGGTAGGCCACCGGGAGCGTGGCATCGAGCGCGCCTGGCTCGTTGCGATGCCGATCGTTGCCGTCCGTCATAGGTAACCTCCCCAGTGGAGGATGTAGAGCGCGCCCGCAGCGCAGAGCAGCGCGACCGCGCCAAGAGCGGCGAAGAAGACGGACCAAGGGAGCTCGCGTCGAACGGCGGCGGCACGCGCGTAGTGCCTTGCGTCGAGCTCTTGAGCGAGCTTCGGGGCCATGGCGGCGAGGGGGAGGGTGCCGCGAGGATGCCGTAACGCGTCGGCGGGCAGCGCGCTCTCTGGCATCCCCTCCGTGCGACCGTGCGAGGCCTCCGCAGGCGCCAACGGCTCGGTGGCGGTGGGGAGGGGCACGGTTCGCTTGGGCGATTCGAACAGCGCAGGCTCATCGACATCGGTCGGAGGCACGATCGGCACCGTCTTGAAGGTGGGGCGGACGGCATCGAGATCGATGGCGGCGATCGCCTCGAGCATGGCCTCGGCCGAGGCGAAGCGGTCCTCTGGGCGCTTCTCGAGGGCTCGGAGCACCACATCGTCCAGCCCGGGAGGCAGCGGCTCGGAAAGCAGACTGGAAGGCGTCTCCGGTGTTTCTAGGATCGTGGCCAGCAACACGTCGTCCATCGTCTTGCTGTCGGCAAAGGGAGGGCGACCCGTCAGGAGTTTCATCATCATCACCCCCACCGCCCAGAGATCGGCGCGATGATCGACGGGGTTTTCGTCGCTCTTGTCGATCTGCTCGGGCGCCATGTAGCGGGGCGTGCCTTGAAGCTCCGTGGAGGCGGTCGGGATGGCGAGTGGCCGTGGTGTGCCCGCGGCGCCGTTGCCGAAGACCTTGGCGAGACCGAGATCGATCACCTTGATGAGGGGTGGGTCTTGCCGAAGGACCATGACGTTGGCGGGCTTGAGGTCGCGGTGTGCGACACCCGCGCCGTGGAGCTGCGTCAGCGCCATCAGGATCTGCCGGATGATTTCGATGGCCATCTTGAGGGGGAGGGGACCGTGGTTGAAGTCGGTCCTGAGCACCTGGTGGAGCGTTCTTCCCTCGATGTACTCCATCACTACGAAGGGGCGGCCGTCGGCGGCATGGCGCAGGTCGAAGATGTTGACGAGGTGCGGGTGGGGATTGCGGGCGCCGGCCTCAGCTTCGAGCCGTACGCGCTCGAGCATGCGTGGGTCGTCGAGGTGGCGCTTGTGCAGAAGCTTGCAGACGACCTCGTGTCCGATGAGCTCGTGGACTGCGATCCAGGCTTCGCCGAAGCCGCCCTTGCCAATTCGCTCGATGGCTCGGTAGCCCGAGCCTGCAAGCGGGTCATCGCGAAGGGGCGCGCTGAGCACCTCGCTGCGCGGCGGCCGTCTGCTCTCGATGGGCGCCGTCGGGGGCTTACGTGCGGGCGGCTGCGCCATGAGAGAGAGGCTATCGAGAGGCACGCTTTGGGCCTAGCGATTCATGGTCCGATGGTGAGTCGGCGAAGGGTGGCGGTGAAGTAGGCACGAAGCGTCTCGTCTTTCGCGAGGGCTTCCGTGAAGGCTTGGTCAATCTGAGACCGGTGCGCATGGCCTTTGATGCCGAACGCCGCATGGATCCGCTCGAGCCGTTCCATGCTGCCGGCCTGCTGCGACTGGACGACGAGGGCGGCGTAGTGCTCGACGGGCATCGGCAGTGAACTGCGCTTGGGATTGACTGCGACCGCGGATGCGATGGCGGCGGCGATGTCCGCCTCGTCCATGCCCTCCGTGGCACCGGCGGCGGGGTGAGGGGGCTGAGCTGTCGCTGGGTGGTTCTTCCGCGTAGGAGGCGCAGACGCAGTCGTCGACCGTAGGAAGGGCAGTCCGGCCGTATCGCCTTTGGCGAAGCCGCCCAGGAGCTTGGCAACGTCGATGCGACCGGTGGTGTGGATGCCCTCGGGCACTACCGGGGCAGAGGCCTCGTCTTCTGCGAGCGGCTGCGACCGTTCAACAGGGGGAGGGAAGCCACGAAGGGTCCCGGTGGACGTCTCAGTTGCAGAGCTGCGCCTTGAGTCGGGCGTTTGGGGCGACGTCTTGCGAAACAGCGTCCGGGGCTCTGCCTCCCGGATCGCCCGGGTTGGCTCGTCGTCTTCATCATCGTTGGACGAGAGAAACGAGCGCTCGAAGGCGAGGAGCGCAGCCTTGAGGTGACCCTGTTCTTGGCCGGTCACGAGCGCTCTACAGAGCGCAATCAGGACCTGTTGCGCTTGATGGAGCTGCTGCAGGCTGAGGGAGGAGTGGATGAGCCCCTGTGTGAAGAACGCCGCGAGAGCGTCGTCGGTGCCGTCGGTCTCCAGCAGGGCGCAGACCAAGCGCGGGGCTCGGTGCTGTCGCAGCCAAGCCATGACCTCCTCCCGCTGGCGATCTATCGAAGAGATGTCGGTTTCGATGTTGTCGTCGTCGTTGCGATACACCATGGGGCTCATCCGCGGCGGAGATAGGCGCGCCACTGCGCGACCACATGGTTGAAGGCAGCCTGAAGCTCGGGGTGCTGCCCGAAGACGGTGCGGTATTCCTCGTCGATTCGGCCTCGGTGCGCCGCGTCCTGCACCCCGTACTCGGCGTACAGCGCGCTCAGCTGTGCAACGTCACGGACAGCCTCCGAGCGGGCCACCAGCGCACCATACTGGTCGAGCGGTAGAGGTAGCCGGTCGAGGGAGGCGGCGGGGAGCGGATAGCTGCTGGCGATGGCGGCCTGAATGGCCGCTTCGTCGAGCCCCTCGGTGGCGCCAGCTTGTGGGTGCGGCGCGTAGGATGAGGGAGGAGGCGGCACACTGACGACCGAGGCACCTCCGCGTGGTGACTGGGTAAAGGGGGTGGCCGAGGGGTTGTCGGCCATGAGCCGTGCCACCGCGGCGAGATCGATGGCTTCGGTCTCGGCGGGGCTGACCGGGTTGAAGGGGACTGAGGTCGCTGCCTGTGCGGTGAGGGGGGCAGGGGCGTTGGAGGGCGCGACCACAGGGGACTCCGCAGGCGTTCCTTCGAGCGTCTCGTCGCGCTCCGGCCTCGCCTGCTGCCGCTCAGCGGTGGTGGCCGTCGTCGCGGCGGCGACGTAGGGGCGGGTCTGCTTTCGTGGCGGCGTGATGGTGGTGGTCGTCGGCGGTGCTGCCTTCCTCATGTCGGAGCCGTCCGAGGATGAGGAGGATGGTGGACCTAGCGGACGCAGGACCTCGGCTGCCCGAGCGATGGCGGTCCAGTCGTCCGCGCGCTCCGAAGCGACAGCGCAGCAGATGGCGGTGGCTAGCCGTTGAAGCTGCTCGAGTTGTTCCCCCGAGAGCGGTACCCGCGAGACGCGCCCGCCGAACCGCTTCAGGCTGGCCTCGTCGGTGGCGAACACAAGCGAGGAGAGCAGCCCGGGGGTCGCTTGGCTACGGAGCCACCCTTGGAGCTTGTCGTGGTCGTTGGACGACATGGCGGGCCTTTCTGAGGGGTTGGTCTCAGGGCGCGAGCAGGATCACCTTCGGCTGACTCGGCACGATGCGTGCGCCGGGCGCGTTGGTGTTGTTCTGGATGTTGGCGCTGGTGAGCCTCGTCGCGGGCATCCCGACGAGCAGCACCGTGAAGGCGCCGGTCAATGGGCGACTGGGGCCCATGACGGTCGCGGAGGCGACACCCGTGGCGACGCCAGCGTTGTCGCCGTTGGAAATGGGCGTCGTGGTGGCGAGGTTGTGGGCGGGCGCGCAGGCGAACAGCACTTTGACCTGAGCAGGAACCGCCGTCGGGCCCATGGCGATATTGGGGTAGGGGACAGGCACCGGCGCGGGGGCGGGCGGCGCCGGCGTCAGGCACACGTCGGGAAACGCGGTGTCGGTGCCCATCATTTGGGTGTTGGCGAACATGGTGGGTGTGTCTTTGGGTGGTGGTGTCTAGCCGATGAGCACTTGACTGCCGTCGACTTTGACGACTTCACGCGCGGTCACGGAGGTCACGCTGTCCGAAGAAACGCGTACGGTGTGCGAAGCGTGGGTGTCGACGTGCTTGGCGCGGGTTTGATCGGTCTCGGCGATGAATCGGAAAGCGCGGGCAGCACGTGTCGTGAGCCGCTCGACCGCGGTGTCGATGCTCTTGCCCGCAAGCCCTGTCTCCTCAAACGAGGCCATCACGCGCTGCGCCGTGGCGGTGAGCGCTCCAGCGACGACTTCTGCGCGCGCAGCCGAGAGCCGAAGCGCTCGCTTCGCGACCAGGTGGATGCTCGTTCTCGCCTCGAGATGGAGCGCGCCGCCGGTTGCACGAAGCCTCGTGTCGCCCGCGTGACCCGCCACGCCGAGCTCGGCGGTGGTGGTCGAGGCCTCATCGCTGCGCTCGAGCACGGCGAGCACGTAGGCCTGGCCATCCTCTCGCCGGCTCATGAGGACTTTGTCGCCGATGACCGGCAAGAGCAGACAGCTCGCGGCTTGCTGGGCGGAGATGGCGTCTCCAGCCGCCGTCCGGATGCGTAGCGCGCTGCAGCCGTTCTCCTGTACGCACATGACCTCCCCCTCCGTGAGCTGATGATGGCTCTTGGCCCCCTTTGCAGTTCGCTCTGGCGTGACCGTGAAGCGCGAGGCCAGGGCCTCGGCCGCCGAGGAGGGCGTCATCGTGGTGGACGCGTTGGAGGGAGTATCCGCCTCGTGGGGCGGCGTGTTGTGATGGGGGGCGTGGTGCAGCATAGGGAACCTCGTTCGGCGGGAGGGGAGAGAGGCTATGGCGCGGCGCGGTCGTCGCCGTTGCCTGGGGCGCTTGGCGCGATGAAGCGCTCAGCTTTGGCGAGCTTGTCGTCGTCTCCGAGCGCGGCGGCGCGGGCCTCGTCAAAGGTTGCGTTGGCTTCTTCGTGGACCCGGTGAAAGCGCGCGCGAAAGAGGGTGGCCCGAGAGAAGTCGGCTCCGCCGATGTCAGCGTAGGAGAAGTCGGCGTAGGTCAGCTCCGTCTCGACGAGCTTGGTGCGACGACACGTCGCGCGGTGCCAGATGGACTGATGAAGGTGTGCGCCCGAAAAGTCGGCCTCTGAGGCGTCGGCGTCTACGAAGAGTGCGGAGGCGAGATGCGCGTCGAGGAGCGTGGCGCCGACCAAGGACGCCTCGTTGCAAAGCAGGTTGGGGGCGTGGGCACCGCTCAGGTCGGCGCCGTCGAGGCGTGCGCCGTGCAAGCTGGCCTGAGTGAGATCGGCAGCGCGAAGCGATGTCTTCTGCAGAAGGCACCTCGTGAGTTGGGATTGCGGCGCGACCAAGCCATCGAGGTCCATGCCCTGCAGGTTGGCTTCAACGAGGACGCAGCGGCGGAGCGTTGTGCCCGACAGCGTGACCCTGCGCAGGTCGGCGCCGAGCAGCGTGGCCTCTTCGAGCTGGCTTCCGGCCAGGTTGAGCCCACCGAGGGAGCATTCGTGAAGGGTGGTCTTGCTCAGCTGGCAGCCCGATAGCCTCGCGTTGACGAGCGAACACTTCACCAGTGAGACAAGCGACAGCTTGCTTCCGGGGGCTGCTGACGCACCGCCGAAACCTACTTCTACAAAGGAAGATGCGGTGAGGTCAGCGCGTTCACCAACATAGAGGCCTTCGGCACGGCCGTAGGCCATGTTGAGGTGCCGGAGCTTCGCATCGCCATCAAGCCGGCACCCGATGAGGTCACAGTGCAACAGGGTCGACTCGGTGAGGTCGACGTCCCGAAGGTCATGGGGAAAGGTCACGTGCTCGAACGTCGCGCCGGAAAGGTCCGCGCCCGCGAGCTCCAGCCCACGTAGGTCTTTCCGGACAATCGGCTCCCCATGCTGCACCGCGTGCAGGAGCTCCTCCTTGTTGAGCGTGGCGCGTTGGCTCATGGCGTAGGCGCATTCTTGGCGGGCGCGCGTTCGCGCACGGGCACCATCTTCGTGTCGAGCATGAGGGCGCCTTCGAGCTTCGTTTGCTTGTCCAGCCAAGCGAGCCCCAGGTCGCTGCGTGAGAGATTGCTGCCGCGTAGGTCGGCGCCGCGAAGGTCCGCTTTGTGGAGCAGCGCGCCGAGGAGGTCTGCGCCGTAGAGTGACGCTCCGGCGAGGTTGGTGCGGACCATCAAGGCGCCGCGCGCATGCACGCGCTCGAGGGCGGCTCCTTCAAGCTGCGCCTTGCGCAGGTTGGCTTGGGTGAGCGTGGCGCGCTCGAAGTTGGCGCCACGGAACGATGTGCCCTGCAGGTTGGCGCTCGTCAGGTTCGCCGAGACGAAGAGCGCACCGTCGAAGCCGGCAGGGGCCCCCTCCTCCGCCTTATCGGCCAGCGTGACGAAAGCGGCGCCGACCAGGCTTGCGGCAGACATGAGGCAGTCCTCCCCCTGGCAGTGAATGAACTGCGCGCGGTCGAGCTGCGCGCTCATGAAGGGAACCTCGCGCACGTCACACTCGACGAACTGCGCCTCGGTCAGTTGAGCGGCGGGGAAGTGGCAGCTGCGCAGGTCGGTCTTGTAGAAGAGGAGCTTGATGGCCTCGGCGGAGGTGAACTGTATGCGCTCGAGCTCGGCCTCGAAGAACGACGCGCCTTCGAGCTTGGCGCTGCTGAGCTGCACGTCGATGAGATGGCTGCGCATGAACGTGGCCCCCCGTAAGTCCGCCTGCAGGAAGTCCGTGCGAACCAGCCGCGTGCCGCCGAGGTTGGCGCCTTGAAGGTTGGCTTGGCACAGGTGCGTCTCTTCTAGGCTGGCGCGTGTCAGGACCGCGCTCTCGAGGTTGGCGCCCATGAGGATGGTCTTGTCGAGGTTGGCCCCTTCGAGCATTGCGCCGCTCAGATCGAGGTCGCTCAGGTCCATGCCGCTCAAGTCGGCGCCCGTGAGATTGCGCCCGGAGAGGCTTTCCTGTCCGTCTTTGGCCGCCTGAACGATGACCCGCATCTGTTGCTTGGCCTCCTCCGATGCAGCGCGGGCCGGAGGCATGAGATGAGCGGACGCGCGATAGCCCTCGCGCACCTGCTCTTCGAGGGCGTACATCGCCTCGATGTAGTCCTCGTCGGTGAGGTCGCGCTCGAGCTCGAGCATCGGGGCATCGCCCATGCTGGCGATGTGCGCCATCTCCGCGAGCATGGTGAGGTGCCGCCCGGCGCTGAATGCCGGTGGCCCGCCGGCTTCTTCGGCCGCACGCGCCATCTCGGCGTCGTAGTCGAAGCCAGCCGCCTCGAAGGCCGCGCGTGCGTTCTTCTCCGCTTCTTCCTTGTCGGCCTCGGCTTTGGCCACATGCTCAGCAGAGAGCTTCTCGATCTGCTCGGTGTACGTCAGCAGCGCGGCGACGTCGTAGGGGTCAGCTGGTGGTGCGGGGAGCGCCGGGGCTTCGAACGCCTCGTCGAAGCCTTCGAAGCCGGCGGCACGAAGCGCTTCTCTGGCCTCGGCGAGCTTGGCTTTGCGGCCGCGCTCGGCGCGTTCGAGGCTGCGGCTTTCGAACCGAAGCTGCTCGGCCTGCTCCCCGAAGTCGGGGCGGGGCGACCAGCCCTGTACGGCGGGGGGCATGAGGTCGTCGTCTTTCAGGGCCATGAGCGCCGCTTGCTGCGGGTCGAGTCGGCGGGAGAGCACGCTCTGGTAGTGGGCGCGTGACTTGGGATGCTCGGGCGACTCAGCGGCGAGCATGAGGCGCGCGATGTCGTCGGCGTCGTCTGCTTCGACGTCGACCAGCCCCCGGTAGATGAGGATGGCGGCGCGCTCATTCGGCAGAACATGCACCGTCTCGAGGCGCAACACGTGGGTCTCGAACGTGTCCGGTGAAGCCCCCCTCCGACCCACCATCGCCTTGACCACCGTCGGGCGCAGCGTGCCTTCGACAGCTGGGCCCGGGACCATGCCCTCCACCCGAATCGTCTCGCTGCCGGTCCAAGGGGACGGTAGTTGCTGGTCCTCCGGCGCGCTCTGAAAGAACCGCGCGTCGAAGTCGAGTGCGGGGCCAGGGAAGCGCGTCTCGAGCCAGTCGCCGCCATAGTCCTTGCCCGCGTGGCGCATGCGCATGGGGGAGGCGACTTCGATGGGGCCGAGACCCGCGGGGGCGGGCCGGTCGTCGCGCGAGACCAGGAGGCGCCTCGGGTCTTCGATGTTGGGCAGCGGATAGGCGGGCCCATGCTCCGTCTCAATGGCAGCGTAGCCCTTGCCGCCGGGGTTGTCGGGGTGGTCCTGCCCGCCGTAAGCGAGCGACCAGTGCAGGGGCAGCTCGGAGAAGGCTTCGGGCTCCGTCGTCGCGCCCTGGCTTGTCCAGTAGCGGTTGCCGAACACCGCGACGGACTTGTCGACCAGGCGTTTGCCGTCGCGCTCGACGATGAGGCGAGGCTTGGCCACGGTCAGCATCTGGCCTTCCGGGGCGGCTACGCAGCC
Organism: Polyangia bacterium; assembly: GCA_030426145.1. GTDB lineage: Bacteria > Myxococcota_A > Polyangia > Polyangiales > Polyangiaceae > JAPYTK01. The sequence continues at coordinate 6,249 of JAUHZF010000007.1, read as the reverse complement.
GCTGACCAAGACCTCGCAGTGCGGCTTGGCGTAGGCTTCATCGGGCGAGCCATGAACATGGTCTGCGGCCGCCTTCCACAGCGTGGTTTCCATGGCGAAGGCGTGTGGCTCGGCGAGCGGCACGTAGGCCAGGGCGCCGATGGCGAGTCGGTAGGTGCGCCCGTCCAACGTGACGGCGCGTGTGAGCAGGCCTAGACGCTGGGGTTTGATGACCTTCACTGGCTCGGTGCCCTTCTGTAGTTCTCGTCAGATGCCCATGCTTCTTCGGTAGCTGCCCAGTCGACGCGAAACGTCGCCTCCGACCCAGATATGCGGCCAACCTGGCCCACGATGAGGCGACCATCGAGACTCACATCATGCAGAGCCAGGGGCGGCTGCACGGCGAACTCCCCCACGAAGGCACCTGTTGACGCCTTGATGATGGCCACGGTGATGGCGAGCTCCTGACCCCGGACGTAGGCCTCGCCATGAGGGCCGTGTTCCGTGATGGGCGCCCAGGATGACTCGATCACTTCGCGTACCCGGAAGCGCTCGACGGGGAACTGCGACCAACTGCTCGCCATCATCGAGTAACCGAGTCTTCTCGCGGAAGAGCGAACCCGGGGCGCGAGGTACTTGTCGTAGAGGAGCAGCAGGGGCAACGCGATGAGTCCCAGGACGAGAAAGAGTTCAACCATGCCGTTGCCTACATCAGCAGGTGCACGCCTGCTGCACGCACCATGAAGGCGCAGTCTTTGATGAAGGGTCCCCCACTCGATAGGTCGAGGCCCAGCTTCGCAATCTGCGCCACCGTTGTCGGTAGAGAGACGCCGGTTCGGCCGATGGATGCTCCTGTCACGGTAAGCCCGATACCCGTCGCGGATGCGGAGAACCCGGTGATGGATGTCTTCATCCCGGCGTAGCTGTCGACCTGCGCTCCGAGCCAGCTCTGCGTAGGATCCGTCACATTCCAGGAGGGTGTGGTGATGTTCACGCCGCCTGGTACGTTCAGAGTGATCCCCCCCGGAACCATCATGTTGACATCGGTGATGTTGCCAGTCGTCGAGCCCCAGTGGATCTCGGTGGCACCGAAGTTGAGGTTCGTATCAGCGAAGCTCATGGTTGTGGATGACGCGGAGTAGTTGAGGGGGCCGGCGACTTTTGTGGTCTGTGTGTCGTAGTTCTCTGATACGTCACCAGCCTTCTCGGAGCGCCATCCTGAGACAGTGGTCGCGTGGAATGATCCAAACTTCTCCTGTACTCCGCTGTCTACTTGGTCCATCCGAAGCCCGGACACGCCGACCTTCTGGTCGCTCGAGACATGGAGACTATGATTGGCCAGGTAGAACTCCGTCACGTCTCCCTTCACGATGTCGACGCGGACGCCACCGGTGTTGCTCCACCAGTCGCCCCCAAACCAGAAAGCGGCGGAGCCCTTGCTGGCGAGGCCAACGTTTGCGCCGTTGAACGCGTAGAGAAGCTCGTCCTTTTGGGCTTCTGACAAGTTCGCGTCGGCGTCGACATACTTCTTGTCGCCCATCCACATCTGCGTCTCCCCCACGGGGGAGTAGAAGTAGAACTGTTGCTTGTCCTCCTCGTCCTCGATGGCGATGAGATTGCCTCCGCCTGTCGCGATGACGTTCTGCGTGTGGTTCGCCTGGGTCACGGGGCTTGGCGTCGTCGTATTGGGGACGACCCCCGCGATGAAGGGCCGGTCAGGGTCCCCCTCGTCGAAGCCGAGCTTGACCTCGGTGCCCTTGCGAAGCGGGAAGTGGAAGCCTTCGGTCCGCCCGCCATGGGGCTGCATCATGCGGACGTAGGTGGAGCGCTTGCCATCCTCGAGCTCGCTCTCGTCGAAGTGCATCTGCACGAGGTAGCGGCCCTGGTCGTCGATTTGGGCGTAGTCACTCTCCGCCGGCCCATCGACGATGGCGTTCTCGTAGCCTGAGACGCGGGGCCAAGCCGTGGTTTGCTGGGGCCGGAACGGCGTGTCGCTTGCGACCGCGCGTGCCTCCGCGCGATAGACGTGCTCAGTGAGGGGAGCGATGAGCTGCTTGAGCTTGGGCGGCAGGTCATCGCCGAGCTGGTTGCCCATGTGCTGCACCTCGTGCACGAGGTAGCGCGCGTTGAAGGCGTCGCGCGCGTGCTCGGCGACTTCCATGAGCCAGCCGGCGCTGAGGTGAAGCGCGGAGCCGGCAACGTGATAGGTCACCTCACGCGACTGGATGGCTTCGGCGCGGAGCTGGGCGTAGCGCTTGGCTTGCGCGGGGTCGAAGAAGCGCCCCATGTGCTCGACCACATGTCCAAAGCCCTGGTCGGACACGGCTTGCTCGGCGGAGAGGTCGAGGGCCGGGCGCGCGTAGTCGTAGTCGGACAGCTTCACTGCGCCGACGACGGCGTTGCGCAGCATGGCGAAGGTGTCGAAACAGGCACCGGCCGAGGTGTCGTCATCGGCGAGCGGGCGGTAGGGGACGCTTTCATCGGCGAGCGCGGCGTGCGCGGAAGGGTGGTCGGAGAGGATGAGCTTGTCGATGCCGCCGTCGGCCGTGTCGTGCTCGAAGAAGTAGACGATGCCCTCGCGCTCCATCCACCGGTGCAAGAAGGAGAGCTTGCTCTCACCGTACATGGTGACCAGCTCCTCTGTGGGGTAGTCACCCTGAAGGCGCATCTCGAAGTCGCTGCCCTGACTCAACCCCGCGCTCTCGAGGACCTCGGCCAAGATGTCCGGCACCGCCATCTTGGTGAAGACGCGGCTGTGGCGGGTGAGGCCGAGCTGCCAGATGCGGGGGACGAGCGAGACCTTGTACAGGGCCCACGCCGTGGTCTCGAGGAGAACCGCGACCTCGCGCAGTACGCCTTGAAAGGCGAACGGGGCCCTCTCTGTGCCGCGTTGAAGCCTCAGGGTGGCGGCGGTGCCGATGGCTGCTTGCTCATCGATGTTGCGGGCGGCCTCTCCGCTCACGCGGAGGTGGATGTCGAATCGATAGGGGCGGCCAAGGGCTTCGCTGCCGCGGAACTCGAGGACGGATGCCGCATCGGTGAGCTTCGGTGCGGAGAAGGTGGCAACAGGGGAGGGGGCGGACATGGTGGTGGCGGTCTCCTTGGGGCGTCGTGTTGCTGGTCGGCGGATGGTACGGGTGGTCGTGTTCGTCGTCAGTGTCGGGTCGTCGACCACGCGCCACGGGGCTCGAAGGTGAGCTGGCCGCTTGGCTGCAGGGCGATGCGGTCCGGATGCAGCAGCATCGCGACATCCTCGACGTTCTCGCCGAGCCGCATCCACTCGAGGCACGCGGCCGCTGCGAAGCGGCAAGCGCTCGAGAGCGCCTCGCCGATGGTCGTGGTGGTGCATCGGCTGCAGCATCCGTCGCCATCGCCATCAGCCAGTACGACCTCGAGCCCGAACAGAATGGCCGCCGCGTTGAAGAAGGTCATGCCATCGCCCGGTAGGGCGCGGGATAGCGCTTGCGTCATCGCTTCGCGCACCTGCGTGAGGTGGTTGAGATGGATGGCCAGCGACGTCCGCGCCCGATGGCCGCGGACGGTTGAGGGGGCATCGCTGCTGGCGGTTGGCTTCGGCGCTGGCGGCGCGTTGCGCTCGCCCCGGCTGCCTTTCTCGACGTCGTAGCTCGGCCTGGCGACGGCAGCCGCAAGGTTCGTCGAAACGGTAGAGGTGGCGGCGGGGTCTTCGGGGTCGGTTGGCATGGTTCGCACTCGCAGGGTCAAAGGGGAGGGCATTGACCGGCTTGGTGCGGACCGGTCACATGCTCTATCAGATTGAGACCGGCCGACGTTCGACGATTTCGCCAGGTTTTTTCGAAACCCGTGCGATTCCAGCCTCTTTCAGAGGCACTTTCGTCGGCGTCGAACATGGCGTGTCGTGGGCTACACTCACGGCCGATGGCTGGAAGTGGCGGACCTAGAGATGGCGACGGCGGCGAGGAGCGCCCGGAGGTGGTGCCCCTCATTCCACGCCTCGACAGTGGGCTGACGGACTACGACCGGCGACTGGTGGCGCTGGCGGAGAAGTCCGTCGACGAAGCCATGAAGAAGCAGCCCGCCTGGCTGACGGACGAGCAACGGAAGGCCATCCGCTACGAGATGATGGTGGACCTGCTCATCGACCCGCGTGGCCTCGCGCTGCTGGAGAGCCTCGTCGAGGGTCCCGAGGTGGACGAGAGCGACAAGGTAGACCGTGCGGGCCGCATTCTTCCGCTCAAGCCGGACGAGGGTGAGAGCACTGGTAGCGGCGGCGGAAGCGGCGACCTGGACTGAGCAGGGGGAGGGGAGGACAACGATGCCGAAGAAGAGGAACGAGACGCCACTCTCCCCGGAGCAGCGCGCCATGCTCAGCTCCGCCGTCGGCCAGCGCACCATCCTCGAAGTGAAGCGCTTCATCATGGCGCTTCACGCGACCGACTTTCGTGTCGACGCCTCCGAGCTCGAGTCCATCATCCACGAGAAGCTCGTGCTCGCTGTTCGGGACTTCGACCCGGCTCGCCCGGGCGCCTTGCAGAGCTTTCGAAGCTTCGCGGGGCGGTATGTACACAAACGGGTTGTCGAAGAGCTGAGGTCCTCACGCTACCGACGCGACCCGGTCGAGGTTCCGGTGAGCGCCATCGGGCGCGAGCTCGAGGACCTCGCTTCGGTGAACTACCCGACGCCGGTTGAAGTACGACCCTCGGACATCGGGGACGAGGACAGGTTGGATGAAATCCAGCGCGAGGGGGAAGCGCAGTTTCGGACCTTCAACAAGAAGCAATACCAGCGCCACCTCGCGGTCACGGCCCTCGTTGCAGCGGTACCCGCCACGCCAGACGAGCAGGTCGCGGGCCAGCAGTACATCGTGTGGCTGCGGCATGAGGTGAAGGAGGCGATGGCCTTGCTGAGCGAGGCGCGCGACCGCGAGGTGCTGCACGAGCGCTTCTGGCTCGAGCTCGCCTACGAGGCCATCGGCAAGCGTCGCCGGCCGCCCGTGCAGAAGTCGACCGCCCGCCGGATGGTGACCATCGCCGCCACAGAGCTCGGGTACTTGCTGCGGATCCGGGGCAGCTCGGGACCGGCCCGCGCGGGACTGACGTAGTTCCGCGCGGGCAAGGCGCGTGCCGGGAAATATCGAACGAGGGGCGTTCTCGTTCTGATAGAGCGTGCGTGAGTTGTCCGCCGAAGTCACCACCGCTCCCTCCCATCGCCTCGAAGCTCCCGAAGTGGGTGCTGATTGTTGACGATGACCCCATCGTCCGGCGCGCCCTTGAGCGACTCTGTCGCGTCGTTGGCGTTCGGGTGGTCGTTGCGGTGAATCCGGCCGACGCCATCCATCGCGTTCGCCATCCCAAGCGCGTCTTCGACCTCGCCATCCTCGACATCGAGCTGGGGGACCCGCGCCGCAACGGTGTCGACCTCGGCGCCTGGCTTCGGAGTCGCGGCCACGTCCGCCGGGTCGTCTTCTTCTCCGCACAGGGCGAGGTGAACGTGTATCTTCAAGCGGTGCGACTTGGAGAGTACGTGCCCAAGGGAGACCCCGACGATATCCCCCGCCTCATGGCTATCCTCAAAGAGCTTCAGGAGGAGCGGCGGTGAGGCCGTTTGCCGTGAGCGTCGTCGGCGCCACGCTCAGCGCTGGGGTCCTTGGGGGTGCTGTCCTCTTGGGTAGTGCTGGGTGCGAGGCGAGTTGCGAGACCAAGCGCAACTGCGGTCCCTACGATGGGGCCTTGCCCGCGACCTCGGCCGCGCGTCGAGGCCGGGGAATCAGTAGTGGTAGCTGAGCGAGTAGCTCGTGCATCCGGTACCGCTCTGGCGGTCGATGCGGATGAAAACCTCGGTGTCCTCGTCCAAGGTGCCAGAACAGTCGATGTCGTCGATCTCGAAACCTAGGGTTCCGCAACATCCATCCCGACCCTCCGGGCTTGTGGCGCCGACCGTTCCGCTGGGGCAGCTGAAGGTGGTGGTCGCTCCGCTGTCGACGCAGCGGACGAACTTGCAGAGGCGAAGCGGGTCGCTCGAGGTGAAAGATCGCACCGCGTCGACAGTGCACCCGAAGGTATCGTCGCCGATGTAGGTGAACCAGTCGCTGTCGCCGGGACCGATGACGCCGGTGATGCTCCCGCCATCACCATCGCAGTCTTCGATCGGACTCCCAGAGAGCGCGAAGGCCGACCCTTCGGACTCGTTCGGCTCGCCGAGGCCGATGTCAATGCAGGAGCCGCCCTCGCCTCCTGCGCCTCCCATGCCTGAAGAGGAGCTCGTGCCGCTGCTGGTCGCGCCCCCTACCCC
>JAUHZF010000223.1 GCA_030426145.1 Polyangia bacterium | reverse complement strand
TTTTGCAAGCCCAAGGCGCTTTGCCCAAGGAAGCAGACGATCAGGATCGGCGCCGCGCAAGCTGTATCCAGTGGGCAAACCAATAGCTTTTTCATTAATGGCGAGCGCCTGCTTTTCCTTCGCCTTTGGCTTATCGGGGTTGAGGCGATAAAAACCACCTTTACCCTTACGTCCTGTGTAACCCGCCTCAATCATATCATGCACGAATTTATGATCGATAAAGGCATCACGATAAGCGTCTTCCTTCGGCAAATTGGATAACAAGCTTTTTGATAATTTTGGCATCAAATCAATCCCGACAAGATCAATCAGGCCAAAGACACCTGTCTTTGGAATGCCGACAGGTTTACTCATCACTGCGTCGGCGACCTCAATCGGTACACCTTGCTTTATGGCCTCATTGACGCCAACAGTAAGCCAGTAAACGCCTAACCTGTTTGCAATAAAACCCGGCGTATCGTTACATACAACCACGCCTTTTCCGAGCTTAACGTCGCAGACTTCCTTGATGGTTTCAACGGCTTTCGCGCTCGTTTTCTCACCTGAGATCAATTCCAATAATCGCATATAACGCGGTGGATTGAAAAAGTGAGTGATCATAAAGTTCTTTTGAAATTCGGCGCTTTGACCTTCCGCTAATTTGTGAAGCGGTATGGTAGAAGTGTTTGACGACACTATCGCGCCCTTCTTCATATACTTACTAATCGTTTCGTATGTCTTGTGCTTGACCTCAAGGTCTTCTAACTTCGGATCGTTGCGAAGTTCCGAGAGCACGGCTTGTACGTCGGCCTGCATGCTCCGGGCGTCCGGGTAGCGCTCGTCGCGGCGCACAGCGAGGGCGCAGTCGACCACCTGACCGACGCTCACGGGGACCTGTGGCGCCACCTCGCAGAGGGGTGGCGCCGGATCCTTGGCCATCTTCACGATGAGCTCGGTCTCGGTCGCGCATTCGTGGACCCGGCGACCCGCCATCACCTTGTACATCACGGCCCCGAGCGAGAAGAGGTCCGCCCGACCGTCGATGTCGGCGCCGAGCACCTGCTCTGGCGGCATGTAGGGGAGGGTGCCTAGGCGCGTGCCGGCGGCGGTCATGCCTTGGCCGGGACCCCCCGTCTCCAGCATGCGTGCGACGCCGAAGTCGAGCACCTTCAGCTGCCCGGCGTGGGTGATGAAGAGATTGTCCGGCTTGATGTCGCGGTGGACGATGCCCTGCTCGTGCGCGGCGATGAGGACCGACAGGGTCTGGTCGGCGAAGGTGAGGATCTCCGGCACCGAGACGCCATCGCCCTCGCGCACGCATTGGCTGAGCGGGCGCCCCTCGAGCAGCTCCATGACGATGTATGGAGAGCCGTCGTCGGTCACGTCGATGTCGCGGACCTCGACCGTGCTGGGGTGCTCGAGCCTCCCCATGACCAGTGCCTCCCGCTCGAAGCGGCGGCGCAGCTCGGTGAGGCGGGCGTACTGAGGATGGAGGATCTTGATGGCGGCGGTGGTGCCCAGGTGATGCCGCGCCGCATAGACGGCGGCCATGCCTCCCACGCCGATGAGTCGTTCGAGCGTCCACTTGCCGCCGACGACCTGGCCGACCCGCTCCTGTTCGTGCCCGCGTTGCACTGGTCCCGAAGTTACACGTCGCTGCCCTCGGCGACGAGGGCCTCCCGGTACAGCCGCCCTGGGTCGTCGGTGATGATGCCATCGACCCCGAGCCGAAGCAGGTGCTTGGCTTCTTCGACGTCGTTGACCGTCCAGACCATCACGCGCCGCTCGGCTGCGTGAGCCTCTTCGACCACGATCGGGCTCAGCAGCATGCGACTCGGATGCACGGCGTCGGTGCCTAGGGCATGGGCGAGGGGCGCGACGTAGCGATGGTCGGGCTCGTAGAGGAGTGCGGTCGGAACGGCGGGGGCACGAGCCCGCAGGCCGGCCAGCATCATGGGGTCGAAGCTCGACACGACGAGCTTGTTTGGCAGATCCTCGCCCTTGAGGCGCTGGGCCAAGCTCGACGTCGCCCCCCGTCGATCCGGCACGTCGCGCTTGAGCTCGATGTTCAGCAGCACGTCGAGGTCGCGACAGAGGTCGAGCACATCGTCGAGGGTCGGGACGGCCTCGCCGCCGACGAGCTTGCGTTTGCGCAGTGCCGCAAGCGAGAGGTCGGCGACCGCCATCGGCTCTCCGGCCGTCCGCTCGAGCGTCTCGTCGTGCATGACCATGAGCTCGCCGGTGGCGCAGGGCCGGATGTCGATCTCCACCCCCGCTGCCCCCTGCCGTACCGCTGCATCGATCGCCTCGAGCGAGTTCTCGGTCGCCACCGTGTTGAGCCCGCGGTGACCGATGATCATCGGGCCCGGGAGCCCCTGATACGTTGCGCGGAGCGACACGGTTCAGGTCTCGTTGAGGGTCTCCAGAACCTCACGGCAGATGCGCTGAGCTTCACCGAGTCGGTCGAGCGGGATCGAGATCGCGCCGACCACGGGATGGCCACCGCCGCCGTAACGTCGGCAGAGGGCAGCGATGTCGTGCTCACGGTCCTTGCCCGACCAAGGGTTGTAGCCGATGGAGATCTTCAAGTGCTTCGCCATGCGAATGAGAGCCACGGAGTAGGGGCACTCTGGAGCGAGGGCGTAGGCGACGAACTTGCCGCTCGCGCGTAGAGGCGCGTCGTGCAGGTCGACGAAAGCCACCTTGTCACGTCGCTCGAGGGCGGCCTCGATGCGTCGTCGGGTGTCGGCCTGGGCCTCGGCGAGGGGGCGCCAGCGCGCCTGCACGGGGTCGCTGGCCGCGACGTCGTCGAGGCTCTGCGTGGCGAGCTGAGGAATCAGCTCGTTGTAGAGCTGGCCGTCGCCCTTCTGCTCGACCACGGCCGCGAGCTGTTGCACCGGAAGGGTGCGATCGATGGCATCGAGGGCGCTCTCGAAGCTGGCGGTGTCGATGCGATCGGCCCAGGTGATGAGCGCATCGTGTTCGTCGAAGTCGAGGCCGTACTGGTCCTTGGCCACGTCGGCGATGAGCTTGGTGCACGAGCCGTAATCCGGCGCGAAGTGGTAGCGGTCGCTTCGGTCGAGCGCGCGGTCGCGTTGTTGGTCGTTGGCGAAAGCCGTGACGTGGTGGTCGAAGAACCAGGTGAGCTTCTTGCTGTCGGTAAACCGGAAGTCGACGATGGCGTTCTCGGCCCCGTTCAGCCAGCGTTCGGGCACGGTTTGCATGTTCGGCCCATAGCCGCACGACCGGTAGTGGAAGGACAGCGTCGCGCGCGGGTCGAGGGCCCGCCGCAGCACCGTGAACAAGGTGGCGCTGGCGATTCCGTCGAAGCAGTGGCCGTGGGCGGCGACCACGATGCGCTTGGAGCTGGCCATGGCGCGGAAGCTAGCACGCCGACGGCAAAGGGACCTTGTGGGCCTGCGGGGGAGGGGGGATGATGACCCTGCGTGATGCCTTCCTTCCGGTCTTGGTCGGCGTCGGTGCTCTTGGTGCTGACGGTGGCTGGATACGCTCCCGACGTTCGGGCCGACCCGACGCGTGAGCGCTACACGGAGTACGAGCAGGAGACCATCGATGCCGCGCTCGAGCGTCAGAAGGCGGTGGTGGACCGATCCCCTGAGGGCAAGAAGATCGGCCGTATCGACATCGAGGTCCTCGACGTCATCGAAGAGCGAGACCCCGCCCCGAACTTCCTGAACTACCTGCACGTCACCAGCAAGGAGTACACCGTCCGCCGGGAGCTGCTCTTCAAGGAGGGTGACCGCTACGACGTCATTCGGGTCAACGAGAGCGAACGAAACCTCCGCGGGCTGCGTCAGGTCTCGCTCGTGGTCATCCTTCCTCTGAAGACGAAGGACCCCAACGTCGTGCGGCTCCTGGTCATCGCGAAGGACGTCTGGAGTCTGCGCCTCAACAGTGACTTCCGGGTGCGGGCCGGCCAGCTCGAGCTGCTGTTCCTGCAGCCGGCCGAAGAGAACCTGTTTGGTACCCATCGGCGCGCCTTCCTCAACTTCCTCTACGAGCCGGACACGGTCACGGTCGGGGCCCGGTTCATCAATCCCTGGCTCGCGGGGAGCCGGATCCAATGGGCGGCCGACGTCAACTTCGCGGTCAACCACAGCACCGGCGACCTCGAGGGGAGCCGCGGCTTCGTGCAGTACGGCTTGCCCCTCTACAGCACCAGGCGTGAGTGGTCGTGGGGCGCGGTGGCTCAGTGGCGCACCGAAACGACGCGACGCTTCATCGGCACGGACCTCGCCACCTTCGACGCCGAAGTGACCGACGATGACGACCAGATCCCCTTCCGTTGGAACACGGAGGAGATCAGCGGCCAGGTGAGCGTGACCCGATCCTTTGGCTACGCGATCAAGAACAACTTCAGCCTCGGGGCCGCCGCCGACCGCTCGGTCTATCGACCCGACGACCTCTCCGGCTTCGACCCGCTCGCAGCCCAGGAGTTTCTCGACGAGCGCGTGCCGGTGACCCAGACCCGAAACGGCCCCTTCTTGCAGTGGCGCTTCTTCCTCAACCAGTTCGGCTCCCTCACCGATGTGGAGACGATGGGGCTCCAGGAGAACTACCTGCTCGGCCCAACGCTCTACGCACGCTTCTTTCCCATCGCGAAGGCCTTCGGCTCCACCCGCAACGTGATCGGCTACTCGGGCACCGCGGCCTACACGACCAAGCTCGGTCCCGGGGCCTTCGGCGATGGGCTGCTGCGGGTCTACGCGAGCGGCGGGGTCGAACACGACCTCGATCGCGACGGCGAGGCCACCGACACCTTCGTGCAGGGGGGCGCGCGCGCGGTGAGCCCGCCGTTCTTCATCGGGCGCATGATCTGGGACGGGGGAGCCACTTTCCGCCTCGACAACTTCAGCAACGGCCTGTCGACGCTGGGCGGGGGCGGAAAGCTGCGCGGGTATCCCACGGCGCAGTTCATCGGTGAGAACATCATCACCTCGAACCTCGAGTACCGCTCACGACCGTTCCGGCTCTGGACGGTGCTGGTCGGTGGGGCCCTGTTCTACGACGTGGGCGACGCTTTCAGCGGCGACCGCCTCGAGCCCAAACACGGCGCGGGCTTCGGGCTGCGGGTGCTGTTTCCGCAGATTGGCCGCGCAGTGTTGCGATTCGATTGGGGTTTCGCCATCAACCCGCCCGTGCCGACGGGGGTTTTCGACGGGTTGGTCTTCACCTTCAATCAGGCGTTTGGTTTTCCCTCCCCGGGGCCTTCGGGCGTGGACACGTCACCGGAGTAGACGGCGCGCCGGGCTTCGACGCTCACGCAACGGAAGCCCACTTGACCACGCATAGCCGGCTTTCTACCCTTGAACGGTGAGCCAGGACCACGAGAGCAATGGTGTCTCCAAGGGGGGGCGGTCGTCGGGTCGACGTAGCGATGGCCTGCTGACCACGGGTGACATGGCACGGCTCACCGGCAACACGCTTCGAACGGTGCGGTTCTACGAAGAGGCGCAGATCCTCCAACCCGACCGCCGCAGCGCGGGGGGTCACCGCCTGTTCAGCCGTCGCCAGCTCGACCGTTTGCAGTTCATCACCGACATGCGCGCGACGGGGCTCTCCCTCGAAGAGATCCGCGCCCTGCTGGAACTGAAGAACAACGCCACCACCGGTGGCCAGGCGGCCACGTCGGCCGTCGAGGCGATCGACGGGCAGGTTACGGTGCTCGAGCAGAAGATCGCCGTCTTCACTCGATTGCGGGACGAGCTGACCCGGGCCCGCGAGATCCTCACCGAGTGTAAGAAGTGCGCCAACGAAACGTGTTTCCCCGACGCTTGCGGGGCGTGCGACGTCATCTCTGAGCGCACCTCCGTCCCGCAGAGCATGCGGGTCCTGTGGGGCATCGAACCGCGCCGCGGCAACGCCTCGCGGGCGGCCTCCGACGAAGACGCCGCCGACGCCGGCTGAGCCGAACCGCCGACGGCGTCGACGGGATCAGGCCACGACCGCGTCGTCCTGGGCGTCCGAGCTGGCCGCCTCTTCGGCTGCGCGCTGCTCTTCTTCGAGGCGCTCGGCCTCGAGGCGTTCGGCTTCGGCGGCGCGCTCGGCCTTCTTCTGGTCGGAGCGGGACGCGCCCTCGTTGACGCGAACGCCCACGAGCTTGGAGACACCGGCATCCTGCATCGTCACGCCGTAGAGCACGTCGACCGCCTCCATGGTGCGCTTGCTGTGCGTGATGATGATGAACTGCGAGCGATCCGTCATCGCCCGCAGCGCCTCGACGTAGCGACCGACGTTGGCGTCGTCGAGCGGCGCGTCGACCTCGTCGAGGATGCAGAAGGGGCTGGGCTTGTAGCGGAAGATGGCGAGCAGCAGTGACACTGCAGTAAAGGCCTTCTCGCCACCGCTCATGAGCTCGAGGTTGCCGAGTCGCTTGCCCGGAGGCTGCGCGAGGATCTCGATGCCGGTCTCGAGCAGATCGTCGGGATTGTTGAGCCGAAGCTCGGCCTTCCCACCCCGGAACATCTTCGGGAAGATCTCCTTGAAGCGCCAGTTGATGCCCTCGAACGCGTGCTTGAAGAGCCGCGTCGATTCGAGGTTCATCTGCTCGATGGCGGCTTCGAGGTCGGCGAGGGCCTTGTCGAGATCGTCGCGCTGCTCGGTGTAGTAAGCGAAGCGCTCCTTGGCCTCCTCGTGCTCCTTGACCGCATCGAGGTTGACCGAGCCCATGCGGTCGATGAGCTGCGTGAGCTCCTTGATGCGCTTGCGGTCGCCGTCGGTGACGAGCGGTCGCGCGTGGTAGTCACCCACGACGCGATTGAGCTCCAGGCCGCGGAAACGCTCGGCGATCGCCTCGTAGAGGTGCTCACGCTCGAGCTCGAGACGCTGGTGGTTCATCTGGTGCTCGATGAGCTGGGTGCTGAGCGCGTCGAGCGCGTTGCGGAGCTCGCGGAGCTCGGCCTCGCGGATCCCGAGGGAGTGCCGCGCGTCGTCGAGTCCGAGGCGCGCCCGCTCGAACGCCGCCTGTGCCTCGCGCGCCTCGCGGCGCGCCTCGACGAGCGACGCCCGGGCGATGACCATCTCGGCCGCGACGCGGCCCGCCTCTTGGGCGCTGCGGGTTCGGTCGACCTCGAGCGCGGCGATGCGGCGACTCAGCTCGTCGAGCTCGCGCTCGAGACGCTCGATGGAGCGCTGGCTGGCGCTCACCCGCTCGTTGATGCCAGCGAGCTGCACCTTGCGCTCGGTGTAGGAGGCTTGGTTGCGCGACAGGGTCTCGCGCGCGTTTCGCGCCGTGGCTTCGGCGTCGGCGAGGGCCACCCGAAGGAGCGTATGCTGGCTGTGCGCACCCAGGAGTGAGCGACGGGTCAGCTCGAAGGCCTGCCGCGCCTCGGTCTGCGCCGAGACGACGTCGTTCACCTCTCGCGAGACCTCGGCATGGCGCCGAGCGACCAGACTCTGCTGCTGCTCGAGTCGCTGTAGGTCCTGCTGACCGGTGACCATGGCGATCTCGGCCTCGTGGGCCTGTGCCTTCGCCTCGTCGAGGGCGTCCTGCATCTGGGCGAGGCGATGCGCTTGGTCCTCGACCGCGGCCGTGGTGGCCTCGAGGTCCTCGCTCTCGTGCGCGAGCTCGTCGCGCAGCTCACGGATCTCGCGCTTCTGCTCGAGCATGCCAGCGGCAAAGGCGTCGCCAGCACCACCGGTGATGCGGCCGTCGACGTGGAAGACCGTGCCGTCGAGCGTCACCAGGTCGCAGTGACCGAGCGCATCCCGGAGCCGGAGGGCGTCGTCGGAGGACTTCACGAGCACCGCGTCGCCGACGAGGGCGTGAACCACGCCTGCGTCTTCGTCTGCGAAGTGAAGCTGATCGATGACGAGGCCGACGACGCCAGGGTCGTTGAGGCTCGGCTTGGCCAATGGCGCCGATGCGCGGCGCGGGATGATGGTGGCCCGACCGTGCCGGTCTTGCGCGAGGCCTCTGAGCAGGCCGAGCGCTCGGTCGACGTCTTCGACGATGACGCACTGGAGGCGGTCGCCGATGAGCCCTCCGAGGGCCGCGGTCATCTCGGCCGGCACCTCGATGCGGTCGGCGAGGATTCCGCTCAGGGCGTGGTCGCCGGTTGCGAGCAGCCGCCGCACGCCTTGACCGAGGCCGTCCATGCGCTGCTCGAGCTCCTCGAGGGCCTTGAGGCGGCTCTGACGCTTCTGGAAGCGCTGCCGCGCCGCCTCGAGCTCACGCTGCGCGACCTTGCTGGCCTCGCGAAGGGCAGGGAGCTCTTGCTGCAGGGCATCGCGTGCGTCGCACAGCGCCCGCTTGCGGTTCTCGAGCATCTTGGCGCGATCGGCGAGCTCGTGACACCGCAGGTGGAGTCCACCGCGCTCGCCTTCGAGGCGTGCGTGCTCGGTCTCGAGGCGCAGCGCGCGCTGCTCCATCTCGCCCTCTCGCTGGGCGTAGCTGCCCACCTCCGCCTCGGCGCGGGCGATCCGCTGCGCGACCTTGGCCTCGCGACGACGGAGCTGGTCGACGCGCTCGTCCGCGCGCCGGCTCTCGCCGCGCAAGGTGTCGAGGGTGGATTCTTCTTCGGACGCGAGGTCCTTCTCGCGCGCCTGCTCGGCGAGGGCCTCGGCGAGCTCCTGCTGGAGGCTCGCGCGCTCCCCGGTGAGGGAGCCGGCCTTGGCCTCGAGACCATGCTGCTCCTCGCGGTCTAGGTCGAGACGCTCACTGAGGTGACCGAAACGATCGCTCGCGCGTTCGATGCGGGTTTGGTGCTCACGCACCTCGTTGTCGGAGACGAAGACGTCCTGCTGCGTCTGCTCGGCGAGGACTTCGGCTTCTTTCGTGGTGGCGCGCAGGGTCTCGAGCTCGGCATCCCGGGTCTCGAGGGCAGCGCGCTCGGTGCGCACGCGGTCGTCGGCCTCGTCGCGCTGGCGGGCCGCCACGTCGATGACGGCGGTGAGCTCGAGCAGGCGGTGGCTCGCCTCCCAGAGCACGAGGTCGTCGAGCTCGTCCCGGTAACGGATGTAGCGCTGAGCCTTGGCCGATTGTCGCTTGAGGCTCTCGAGCTGACGCTCGATCTCCGAGACGATGTCGTTGACCCGGGTCAGATTCTGCCGGGTCAGGTGCATCTTGTTCTCGGCCTGACGCTTGCGGGCCTTGTACTTGGTGATCCCCGCGGCCTCTTCGATGAGGATGCGCCGATCCTCGGGACGCGCCGAGACGATGAGGCCGATCTTGCCCTGCTCGACGATGGAGTAGGCCTTTCGCCCCACGCCGGTGCCGAGGAAGACGTCCGTCACGTCGCGAAGGCGAGCCGGGACCTTGTTGATGAAGTAGTCGTTGCTGCCGTCGCCGCGGTAGAGGCGGCGGGTGACCGAGATCTCGGCGAAGTCCCGGTAGTGCAGGGGGAGACTCTGCGCCATCTTCGGGTCGGTGTTGTCGAAGGTGATGGTCACCTCGGCGAAACCGGCTTGGGGGCGCGTCTCGGAGCCGTTGAAGATGACGTCGCCCATCGCCTTGCCACGAAGGGCTTTGGCGGACTGCTCGCCCATGACCCAACGGATCGAGTCGACGACGTTGGACTTGCCGCAGCCGTTCGGCCCGACCACGCCGATCATGTCGTGGTCGAAGTGGATGACGGTTCGGTCGACGAACGACTTGAATCCGCAGATTTCCAGCTTCTTGATGTGCATCGTGAGCTCTCTCGCGCCGGGCCGGTGGGGTCACTGGAGTGGCCAAGAACCGAGCATGGTTGCTCGATGTATGGTCACCCAGTGTCATGTAGCGTCATGCCACGCCACCTAGTGCTTCGCTGTTCTACCTGCTCGGCTCGGGTCCTTCCAGTGAAAAGCTCACCATCTGTTCAGGTCGATGGGGATCGTCGGGGGAATCTTGACAGGGCCTGGAGGCGTTCTTAGGAGAGCGGGTCAGACCATGCCGACCTACGAATACGGTTGCTCCAAGTGTGGCCACCAATGGGAAGCGTTTCAGTCCATCAAAGACGATGCGCTGAAGACCTGTCCGAACTGTGGCGAGGACACGGCCAAGCGCCTGGTGTCGGGCGGCGCCGGGTTCATCCTGAAGGGTGGCGGTTGGTACTCGGACCTGTACGCCTCCTCCAAGCCCAGCTCGAGCGATTCTAGCAGCGCCAGCAGCGGATCGGGGGATAGCAGCAGCTCGACGAGCTCCGACACGTCATCGAGCAGCTCCACCTCGTCGGATTCGAGTGGCTCGTCGAGCTCGTCGAGCTCGTCGAGCTCAGACTGACGGTCAGCCTGGCTTGGTGGCCTCGACCATGAGGTTCATCATCATGGCCGCGGCGGGGGTATCGACCTTCGTCGCGAAGGCGACGTCCTTGCCCCGCGCCTGGGCCTCGAGGGGCGGCATCTGTCCCCCCAGCCCGAAGGTGGAGTAGAGCGACGCGAAGTAGGCGAGTTGCTGAGCGTGCCCGAGTCCGCTCGCGCCCTGCTGGGCTGCGGCCTCGTCCTGGTAGGAGAGGGTGCCTACGAGATTGATCCCGGGGGCTTGGAAGTTGCCGAGCAACCGCAGTCGCCGAAGCCCCTGCACGAACGGGAGACGACCCGAGGCCGCGTTGACCACGCCCTGACGGCTGACGTCACCGGCGACGGCGAACGCGGCCCCTTGACGTTGGGGGCCGATGAGGTTGCGCATCCAGTTGGGAAGAGATGCCTCGAAGCGACCGAAACGCAGTCGGTCGAGGGTCCGCCGAAGGGCGGTCTCGTTGCCGATGACGAGGGTGTAGGGGGTGAGCACCGCGAACCCCATGTTCTTGCGCGTATGCATCACATACGGCCCACAGGGGGTGGCGACGATAGGCGGTCCCGATGCGGGGGGCGCAGCCGCAGCGGTCTCGATGGCTTGCTGGTTGAAGTTGCCTTGCACCACCGCCACGAAGTCGGCGCCCTGCATCGCGTAGGTGCCGCCGTAGAGGTGGTGGATGTCGCGCTCGGGAACGAAACCGGACGCGGGACCCACGGGCACCAGGTTGCGCAGGAGCTGGCCCATGGGGCTGCTCAGTCCACTGGCGAAGATGGCATCGACCTGGACGTGGCTCACGAGCAGGGGCTCATCGGGCAGCACGTCGAGGGGGCGCTGATCGATCCCGCGCGTGTCGGCGGCCGGTCGCCCCTGGAAGACGAGGTTCTGCTGGTGAGAGCAGCCAGCCAGCAGTCCCACGGCGGCGACGGCGCCGAGCTGACGTCGTGCGAGAACGGTCTTGTTGCGATGATCGGCCACGCGCTGGCGAACGTTAGTGCTTCGGTTCGACGCTGTCGATTCGTCTGACTCGGTCTCGGTCTCGTCTCTCGATCTCGGTCTCGGTCTCGGTCTCGTCTCTCGGTCTCGAGCACGAGAACGAGCATCGAGCACGAGCACGAGCACGAGCACGAGCACGAGCACGAGCACGAGCATCGAGCACGAGCACGAGCACCAGCACGAGCTACGAGCACCCAGGCCGATCCTTCGAATGACATCGAGGCTAGGCTGGTGGGCCATGGACGACTTCGATGCGTCGGGTTGGTGGGTGGGTCGTGCCGAACCCTGGCCGAGGGCCTGGACCCTCTTCGCCCGAGAGGACGACAGCCGCATGGTGGAAGCGCGATGGCTTCAGCAGGCCAAGCGCTTCTTCAACGCACACGTCGCGGTGTCCCCGCAGAAACACTACCCCGGCGGCGGACAGCCCCGGGTCGACCGGGCGTCCGTACAGATCGGCGTGGGTGAAGAAGCGCCACGGCGACTATGGGTGCACACGATGCCGGCCGACGCCGCGGAAGCGCTGCGCCGCGATGCGCTCGCCGTGGCAGACGGCGGCATGGATGTGCTCATTCGGCGCGCTCCGCGGATCTGGCAGTGGCGAGCAGAGGACGCGGAGGGGGCGAAACGAGCGGAGTTGCTGATGGCGGCGCTGCTCGCGTCCGTACTGCTCGGGCCGGTTTGGCGACCGGGAGAAGGAAGCGTGTTCGGCGTACGTGGAGCACGTGAACGCCTATCCCAGACCTAGCCACCCCTCGTTCTCGTTCTCGACCGCGTTCTCGTTCTCGACCTCGTTCTCGTTCTCGACCTCGACTTCGTTCTCGACCGCGTTCTCGTTCTCGACCTCGACCTCGACCGCGTTCTCGTTCTCGACCGCGTTCTCGTTCTCGACCTCGAACCTCGAACCTCGAACCTCGAACCTCGAACTACTCCGGCGATTGGCCGATACCCGCAGGGGCGGCCCCTCGGCCGATGCCGAGGCCGAGCACGAGGAGGGTGGCGACGTAGGGGAGGAGCTGGATGAGCGTGGCGGCTTGGGATGTACGGGCCATGTCCTGCAAGCCGATCTGGAGGGCTTCGAGGAGGCCAAAGGCGATGCAGGCGACGGCGGCGCGGCCAGCGCGCCAGCCGCTGAGCACGACCGCGGCGAGCGCGATGAACCCTCGACCACCGCTCATGCCAGCCTCGAAGCGATGCTGGTCGAAGGCGAGATGCACGCCGCCGAGGGCGCAGATCGCGCCGGAGATGCAGAGTGCGATCACCCGAGTGCGACTGACGTCGATCCCCGCCGCCTGCGCCGCGGTGGGATTCTCACCGCAGGCGCGCACGCGCAGGCCGAGGCGGGTGTTTCGCATCACCCACGGGCTCGCCACGATCACGATGAACGCCAGCACCGACACCGGATCCATCAGGACCCGAGCGAGCAGCTGCCAGCCCTCCGAACCCATGGGGCCGACCCTGAACCCCTCGATGCCAGGCGAGTTGCTCGAGCTGTCGTACAGTGCGCGCAAGGCCATGCGGGTGGCGGCGTAGGCCAAGAGGTTGAGCGCGATGCCGCTCACGACGGCGTCGATCTTGGTGCGCTCCACCAACCAGGCGTGCAGCGCGCTCTGGCCCACGCCGAGCAGGACGCCCGCGAGCAACCCGGCCACCATGCTTCCCGTCGCGTGGGCCACCGCGACCGAACCGAAGGCGCTCGACAGGAGCACCCCCTCGAGCCCGATCTGGATGACGCCGCTGCGCTCCGCCCACACCCCACCCACCGCCGCGCAAGCGTAGGGCACCGCGATCCGAAGCGTTTCGGCCAGCGTGGTCACGCTGAGGAGCTGACTCATGCGGACTCCTCCGCCGGGTCGTCCTCGGCCACGACCACCGCAGCGCGCTCTTTCCCCGCCACCCCCGAGGCTGCCGCCACGAGCAGAATCACCACCGCCTCGAGGACGTTCATCGCCTCCTTGGGCACCTGAGCGTTGATGGTCAGGCCCGCCTGCGCGAGCGTGCCGAAGACGAGCGCGGCCGCCACGAGGGCCACCGGACCGCTCCGGCCCACCATCGCTACCGCGATGCCACTGAAGCCAGCGCCCGCTCCGAGTCCGAGCTCGTAGTAGCCCTTGTAGCCGAGCACCGTGCCCGTGCAGACCAGGCCCGCGAGCGCGCCCGACAACACCATCGCCTGAACTTGGCGCCGGCGTACGTCGACCCCCTGCGCTTCACACGCGGTCGCGCCCAGACCCACCCACCGCATCTCGCGACCGGCGCGAGAGCGCTCGAGCCAGGCGTAGGTCCCGAAGGTGATGGCCACCGCGAGCGGGAACGCCACGCTGACGGCCGAGCCCGACAGGGCTGGGATCCACGTCTCCAGCCCGGGCAGCCGTGCCTCAGGACCGAGGTCGTCGGTACGCAGCGCCGTCGCCCCGAGTCCGGCCACGAGCACCCACGGCAAGAAGACGTCGACGCAGCGGTTCAGCATGATGCAGCTGATGATTTCGTGCACGCCGAGCCGGGCTCGCATCAGTCCCGCGATGGCGCTGTAGGCCGCAGCCACCAGCACGGCCGCGCCGATCACGATCGGCAGCGCGATGGGCCACGGCAGCCCCCCGAGCATCGGCCCCAACCATCCCGCCACCAAGGCGCCGAGCGCGAGCTGCCCCTCGGTGCCGATGTTGAACAGGCCGCTGCGTAGCGCCACGTGGAAGGCCAGGCCGGTGAGCAGCAGCGGCGTGGCCTTGAAGAGGACCTGGCCCATCCCGTAGGCCGTTCCCCACGTGCCCGCAAAAGCCCGCCCCAGGGTCTCGGCGGGGCCGTGACCGAACGCCGCCACCACCAGGTTGAACACCAGCAGGGCACCGGCACCGGCGAAGACGAGACGCATACGCGCCGGCGGCAACCAGCGCGACAAGACCTTCTCCGTGCCTCGACTCACGCCGCCCCCTCCTCGTGGCCGAGCATCGCTTGGCCGATCTCGGCGTCGCCGACATCCGGAGGGAACTCGGCCACGATCTGGCCTTTGCGAAGCACCACGAGGCGGTGACTCAGCGAGCGAAGCTCGTGGAGGTCAGCGCTGATCACGATGACCGCGGCGCCCCCCGCGGCCACCTCAGCGATCGCGTGCTGAATGGTCCGCGCCGTGCCCACGTCGACGCCTCGCGTGGGTTGCGCCGCGACGAGCACACCGAGAGGACGGTCGAGACGACGCGCCATGACCACCTTCTGCTGATTGCCCCCACTCAGCTCGCCCCCCAGTCGGTTCGGGTCAGGGGGATAGACGTCGAAGCGTGCGAAGCGACGCTCGACCGCTTTGGCCTCCGCCTCGCGGTCCAATCCCTTCAGGTCGCCGAGCACCAGGTTCTCGGCGATGGTCGCGCCGAGGATCATCTCATCGTGGTGGCGGTCTTCGTGGATCACGACCAAGCCGGCAGCGCGCAGCTTCCGCACGCGTGCCGCGGCGTCGTGGCCGAGCTCCGTGAGGGGCTCTCCCTTCAGGCGAATGCGACCGGCATGCACGGCGAGGAGACCAGCCAGGGTCTTGGCCAGCTCCGACTGTCCGTTGCCTTCCACGCCGGCGACCCCGACGACCTCTCCCGCGCGGACCTCGAGCGACAGCTCCGAGAGGGCAGGGCGCCCGTCGGGCCGAAGCACGGTCACTTCCTCCAAAGCGAGCTGCACCGCAGCCTCCGCCTCGAGAGGGGGCGGCTCCGCGGCCTCGGCCACGTCTCGACCCATGATGGCGCGGGTGAGTCGGTCCGAGAGCCCTGGCTCATCGTCCGGCTTGGGTTCGCTGAGGATCTGCTCGCCGCGCCGCATGACGGTGACGTCGTCGCAGAAGCGCACCACCTCATCGAGCCGATGCGTGACCACGGCCAGGGTGGTGCCTCGCGCCTTGAGCTGCCCCAGCGTGCGGTAGAGCTCGTCGACCTCGACCGGAGAGAGAACCGCGGTCGGCTCATCGAGCAACACCGCCCTCGCGCCGCGGTAGAGCACCCGCAAGATCTCCAGCCGCTGTCGCTCGCCGACGCTCAGCTCGCGGACCGGTGCGTCGAGCGGCACGCCGAGGCCCGTCTCCTCCGCGAGCGCCTCGGCGTCGCGCCGGGCGCGCTTCAGATCCAAGCGCAGACCGCGCACGGGCTCGCGCCCGAGCACCAGGTTCTCGAGCGCCGACAGAGGCTCCACCAGCATGAAGTGCTGGTGAACCATGCCCACCCCGCGACGCATGGCCTCCTGGGGCGTTGCGGGCGACAGCGGACGACCGTCGACGATGACGTCACCCGACGTGGGTGCCAGGTATCCCGCGAGCATCTTGAGGGCGGTCGACTTGCCGGCCCCGTTCTCACCGATCAGCGCGTGAATACGGCCGGGAACGAGGGTCACGTCGAGCCCCGCGACCGCAACCACGGGACCGAAGCGTTTCGTCGCGTTCTTCAGCGACAGCTCCAGACCCGCGGTAGGTGTGTCGTCCATGGCGGCTTTCGCGGCCCGGAGGCGCGCGGTAAAGACAAGGC
>JAUHZF010000222.1 GCA_030426145.1 Polyangia bacterium | reverse complement strand
TCGACCATCAACTACCTCATCACCCTCGAGGCCGAGACGCTCATCGCCGACTTCCTCGAGGCGGCCGGGAAAGCCCGCTACATCATCGTCGACGACGAATCGAGCCGGGTGGCTCGCGTCGCCGCCTTCGCGCGGAAGCTCTTGGGCATGGACGGCTCGGTGGTGATCCGCTTCGGTCGCCCCCTCGACCCCTTCGGCTGCGCCGTCGACGAAGACGGCATCTCTCACGACAAGCGCGGCCGCGCCGTCGATACCGCCAGCTACGTGCGCGACGTGCGCGGCGACGTGGCGCTCGATGCGGCGCGAAACAACCAGTACACGCGCGAGCTCGGCGTGGAGATCGCCAATGGCTACCGCAAGGAGACCGTGGTCATGAGCACCAACGTGGTGGCCGCGGCCGCCTTCGAGCTCCTGCGCCAGGGCAGCGGCAGCCGAGACCTCTTCTCGGTGCTTCGTGTGCGCGACGAGGTCGTCGACCGCGACACCCTCTCCCGCGAGGTGCTTCGGGTCCGCGACCAACTCGTCGACCTCGAGAAGAGCGGCGGGGTCCGTCTCCACGAGGGCCTGCACAACATCAGTGGCGGTGACATGGTCGCTCAAGCCATGCGCGCCTTCAGCGGCTACCACACCACCCCGGTCATCCAGCCCCGCGCCGACGGCGTGGCGCTGCGCGACCCCAAGCTGCTCTACTACTACCAGAACCGACTCGTCGCCCACGGCATGGGCTACGACCCGAACCGCGCGGCCCGGAGGGCTTCGTGACCGCCCCCGCCCCCGTCGTGGGGGTCGTCGGTGGTGGACCGTGGGGCCTTTCGCTCGCACGAGCTGCGCGTCGGGCCAAGCAGTCGGAGGTGGTGCTCCACACCCGCCGCCACGCCGACGGCTCGCTGCCCGGCATTCAGGTCGTGCGGGACTTTGCCCCCCTCGCAGACACACCCCTCATCATCCTCGCCGTGCCTTCACCCGCCGTTCGCTCGGTGGCGCGTGAGCTCGGTGACCACCTCTCGGGGCGCCACATGGTGGTGCACGGGATCCGCGGCCTGTCGGGGGACGACCTCCGCACGGTTTCCCAGATTCTCCGTGAAGAGACGCCCGTGCGACGACTCGGTGCGCTCGGCGGTCCCGTCCAAGCCCGCGAGCTGCACTCGGGGCGAGCGTCCGCAATGGTGGTCGGCTCCGCCTTCGCCGACGTCACTGCCACCGTCGTCGCGACCCTCGAGGGTCCCTGGTTGCAGGTGAAGAGCACCGACGACCTGGTCGGCCTCGAGTGGGCATCGGCCCTCATGGGCTGCCTGTCCGTGGGTCTCGGCTATGCCCAGGTGCGCGACGACGTGTCGCCGGGACTGCTCGCGGCGCTCATCTCAGGTGCCGTCGACGAAGCGGTGGCCATCGCCAGAGTCGCGGGGGCAGAGGCGAGCACCCTCTACGGGCTGGGGGGCTACGGCGACCTGCTCGCGTCGATGGCCCTGCACGACCGCCCCGAAGTCGTGGTGGGTCGCGCCCTCGCGCGCGGCGCCAGCCTGCAAGAAGCCCAAAAGGAAGCAGAGCTGCGCGTCGAGGCGCTCGAGCTCATCCCCCGGGTGGCGCGTTTTGCCCAGCTCCAGGGCGTCGCGAGCGGCTTCTTCGGCGCCCTCTCGGACATCCTCACCGGCGAGACCTCGCCCGAGCAGGCCCTCGCTCAGCTCTTCGGTGTCGGCGAGCGCTGAACTCGCCCCCAGAGGTGAGTTATAGACTCACCCATGTCGCAACATCTCCACGGCGGATCCATCGTCGGTCAGACCCTCGCCGCCCATGGCGTGAGGTGCCTCTTCAACCTCTGCGGTGGGCACATCTCGCCCATCCTTCAGGGCGCGAAGATGCATGGGCTGAACGTGGTCGACGTTCGCGACGAGGTCACGGCGGCCTTTGCCGCCGACGCGACGAGTCGAATGACCGGCACCGTCGGGGTCTGCGCCGTCACGGCCGGCCCCGGTGTCACCAACACGGTGACCGCCGTCAAGAATGCCCAGGAGGCACAACAGCCCATCCTCATCCTCGGAGGAGCGACCGCCACCGTGCTTCGAGGGCGCGGCTCGCTGCAGGACATCGATCAACTCGCGCTCATGCGACCCATCACCAAGTGGGCCGCGCGCTGCAACAAGGTCGGCGACATCGAGCCCATGCTCGAGCGCGCCTTCCGGGTCGCACGTGAGGGGGTGCCCGGACCCGTCTTTCTCGAGATCGCGGTCGACCTCCTCTACCCCAAGGCCACCGTGAAGGAGTGGTACCTGAAGGAGTCTGGCGTCGACAAGATGAAGGGCCCGGTAGGAGCCGTGGCCCAGCTCGCGATGAAGGGCTACCTGCAGCACCAGTTCCACATGCCGCGGCTGCCCATCGACGGCTTCGGGTCCACGAAGGACCTCGACGAAGCCGCATCGCGCCAGCTCGATACCGTCGCCGCCGCCCTGTCCTCGGCCCAGAAGCCGGTCCTCGTGATCGGAAACCAGGCCATGGTCAACCTCACGCCAGACGGTGCCGACGAGCTCGCGGATGCGGTTCGGCAGCTCGGGATCCCCACGTTCCTCGGGGGAAGCTCGCGCGGCTTGCTCGGGCGTCACAGCGACCTTCAGTTCCGGCACAAGCGTACGGGAGCCCTCAAAGAGGCCGACGTGGTCATCGTAGCTGGCTTCCCCTTCGACTTCCGCCTCGGCTACGGCCAGAAGATCAACAAGAAGGGCACCCTGGTGAGCATCAACCTCGATGAGACCGCCCTGAAGAAGAACCGCAAGCCCACCATCGCCGTCCAGGCGCACCCGGGCCACTTCCTCATCCAGCTCTCGCGCCGCGCCAGCAAGTCGGGCGCATCGCTCGCCCCGTGGTTCGACCGGCTGCGCGAACGGGAGGAGGCGCGCGACGCCGAGATCGCCAGCAAGGCCAATCCCGTGGGGCCCAAGGTCGACCCGGTACACCTCTTCATGCGCATCGAAGAGAAGATGGCCGACGACAGCGTGCTCATCGTCGATGGAGGCGACTTCGTGGCCACGGGCTCGTACATCGTACGTCCGCGAGGCCCGCTGCGCTGGCTCGACCCAGGCGTCTTCGGCACGCTCGGTGTGGGCGGAGGTTTTGCGGTCGGTGCCGCCTGCGCGCGCCCCGGAGCCGAAGTCTGGCTCTTCTACGGAGACGGCTCGTCGGGCTACAGCCTAGCCGAGTTCGACACCTACAAGCGCTCGGGCTTGGCCCCCATCGCCGTCATCGGAACCGACGCGAGCTGGCAGCAGATCGCGCGGGATCAGGTGACCATCCTCGGCGACGCCGTCGGTACCGAGCTCCGGTACACCGACTACCACGTCGTCGCCGAGGGCTACGGTGGCAAGGGGATCCTGCTCGACGACCCGGACAAGGTCGACGAGGTCCTCGACGAGGCCAAGCGCTTGGCCGCCGAGGGGATCCCCGTCTGCATCAACGTGCTCCTTCAGAAGAGCGACTTCCGTGAGGGGTCGCTCTCCATCTGAGGCGCTTCGTCAGTTGTTGTTGCCGGCGCCGCCAGCACCGCCAGCACCGCCGGCGCCGCCGGCACCGCCAGCGCCGCCACCGCCACCTGCGCCGCCGCCGCACTCCATCGAGCAGTTGTTGGCTGCGCATGCCACGACGCCATCGGTGGCTGCGCCCGGGTGCGACGTGGCACACGCCGAGATGCACGCCGTGTCGGTGTCACCGCAACCGTTGATGCACTGGAGGTAGGCCGGGCAGTCGCCCTGGTTGTCGTTGGTGCACGCCTGCAGCTCGGTCGGGCAGCTCGTGATCACACAGCCCGTGCAGGGCGGGAAACAGCCGGTGAGGCAGGTCTCGAGGGTGGGATCGAGCGGCATCTGCACCAGGGTGATGAGCGCCGCGCAGGGCGCGTCCCGGAGACAGGAGGCGGCACACTCGGCCTGCATGTCACTGCAGGTGGTGATGTCGACGAAGCCGAGGTCACCGACGATGTTGCAGAGTCCGGGCGTGCCGGAGCAGTCGTCGATGTGGTCGCAGGCCTGCTCGCACGGGGTCTGCATGCCGGTGCTGGTGCTCGACGCGCTGGAGCTCGACGTCGTCATCGCCCCACCGGCGCCCCCCGCCGAAGACGAGCTCGTGGTGGTGCCTTCGGTGGTGTTCTCCACGTCCGACCCGCAAGCCCACGCCGAGACGGAAGCCATCCCCGCAAGCAGTACCAAATAAGTCCAATCCCTCATGTGCGCTCCTTTCGGTCCATCCTACATCACGCACGCTCGTACACGAGCGCACAGTTGTGCCCACCGAACCCTGCGGAGACCTTGAGCACGTAGCGGATGTCTCCCTCACGCGGCCCCCCGGTGACGACGTCGAGGTCGAAAGCGGGGTCGAGCTCGTCGAGATTGATCGACGGGTGCATGCGTTGGTCGCGCAGCGTGTAGACCACCGCCACCGACTCCACCGCCGCCGCGCCTCCGAGGAGATGACCCGTCATCGACTTGGTCGCGCTGATCGGCACCTTTCGTAGGCGGTCACCGAAGACCGACTTCAGGGCCTCGATCTCGGCCAAGTCGCCCTTCGGCGTCGAGGTGGCGTGCGGGTTGATGTAGTCGATGTCGTCGGGTCCGATACCGGCTCGCTCGAGGGCTCGCTCGACGGCGAGCTTGACGCCGAGACCTTCGGTGTGGGGCTGAGTGAGGTGCTGCGCGTCGGACGTGAGGCCCCAGCCGACGAGGTAGGCCAGTGGTTTCGCCCCGCGCTTCTCGGCGTGGTCGGCCCGCTCGACGATGAGTGAGCCCGCCCCCTCCCCCATGACGAATCCTCGGCGGCCCTTGTCGAAGGGACGGCTGGCTCGCGTCGGGTCGCCCTCCCACGCTTTGGTGAGTGCGCGCGCATTGCCGAAGCCCGCCACCGTGTTGAGCCGCAGCGCGGCCTCGGCCCCACCGGCCACCATGACGTCGGCCTCACCTGCTTCGATCATGAGCCCGCAGGTGGCGATCGAGTGCGCGCCGGTCGTGCAGGCGCTGTTGAGGCTGTAGGACGGGCCCATGAAGCCGTAGCGCATGGTGATGAGTGCGGCGCCGCTGTTGGGCATCACCCCAGGGATGAAGAAGGGCGACACGGCCCGCGGCCCGCGTTCGGCGCTCTTGGCGGTCTGTTGCTCGAAGATGTCGACCGCGCCCTGCCCCGTGGAGAAGAGGCACCCGATCCGATGGGGAGGGATGCTCGGGGGCAGGCCGGGGAACCGTTCCTTTCCGGGCATGCCCTCCTTCAAGAAACCCCCGAGCCCGGCCATACCGACCGCCTCCATGGCGGCCGCGAGGCTGAAGTGGGTCACGCGCCCGTAGATCTCGCTCTCCTTCTTGGACAAGTAGGGAGTCGGAGAGAAATCGAGCACTTGCGCGGCGATATCGGCGCGCAGCTTGGACGTATCGAAGCCCTGGATGAAGGAGACGCCGCTCCTTCCCTCGAGCATCGCCCCCCAGGTCGAGGGCGCGTCGAGCCCGAGTGGACTGATGGCCCCCACGCCCGTGATGGCCAGCTTCGGCATCGGAGGGCCATAGCACCTCTGACCCCTGACGGGCACGCCTCGTGCGCACTCAACGACGCGAGAACTGTCGAGAAAGCCCCATCTCGACTAACCTAGAAAGCGATGGCCGCAGGCTGGCGTCGATGGGCGATGGGCCGGCTCCGGAGGGGGGTGCTGGCGGGGGTATTGTGCCTCGGCTTCGTCGCGTGCGGCGGCGAGTCCGTCGACCCCCAAGCCCTGAAGAGCCCACCCATCGAGAGCCCGGCCGGCTTCCGTCTGAAGTGGCCCGGCCCAGGCTGGCAACTGCTGGACGGAGAGAAGGCGGATGCCGTCTATCCCGGCGCGCTCGCGGGTGCCCTCGGCCCCAGTGGGGCCGCCTTCGTCTGGCGCGAGTCGACGCAGCAGCCGGCGCACGTGGTCATCCCCGAGCTCGTGACGCGGCTCACCCAGGCGGGTGAGCTCCGCGAGAACGAAGGCGCAGAGGTGAGTGGCCAACCCGCCCAGCGCTTCACCATCGAGGTCCCCCGTGAAGGGGGCACGCTCTACCTTCGCGGCGTGGTCGTCTCGCGCAATGGCGAGGCCCTCATCCTCGCCAACACCAGCCACGACGATAGCCCCGAGAGCTATCAACCCGTCATCGACGCCCTCGAGCTGACCGACCCCGAGGCGCCAGCGGTTCCGGTCGCGGCGGAGCCAGCGCCGCAGACCCTGATCCTCGGCCCCGCGATCCTGCGCGAGGGCACCTATCACGACTTCGCACACGGGGTCGCTTGGACACGACCCGACCCCAAGTGGCGACTCGTCGCCGGACACGACGCACGTCAGGTCGATCCCACCGCGGTGGCCGTGATGGATCACGAGGGGCTGACCGCCATGCTCTTCGTCGACGACGGCCCGGGCGGAAAGACCGCTCCCGCCTTCAAGGACGTCATCTGGAGCGAAGACAGCAAGCCCATCAACCTCGAGGACGAAGGGGGTCGGCTGTGGTCTGGGCGCGTGCGCAAGGTAGGACGACCGGTGAGCGCCATCACCGCCGCGCGCGACGACGTCTCCGTCGCCATCGTGGCGTGGTCACTCATCGGGGAGATCCCCGAGGCGCAGCTGAAGGCTCTCGCCAAGGGCCTCCAGGTCTCCGCCAGCCGCAAGGCCGAGGAGATGTCGATGTCGGGCTACCAGGATCACCGGCTCGGGTTTGCCCTCGACCTGCCCAGCGGCTGGCTGGCCGAACACCCCGACGCTGGGCTGCTCGGCGAGCGCGGCAGCTTCGTTCGGTTTCGCTCGGAGGACCGCTGGATCGGCGTCCTGTCGGTGCAGGCCTCCACGGCCCGCGAGGCCCTCTGGGAGGACTTCCTGCAGCGGCGTATCGGCGAGAGCTTCGCCCACTCGGCCCTCGGTGACGCCAAGACCGGCAAGGACACCCTCGGCGAGCTCGAAGCGAAACACGTGGTGTGGAGCTCGAGCCTCCAGCAGGTCGACCTCTGGGTGGTTCACGAGGACGGACGGGTCCACGCCATCGTCGCCGTCGACCAGAACACCACCTCCGCCGACCTCGTACGAAAGGGTTTCCGACTCACGGACTGAATCATGTTCGGCGGCGAAGTTCAGATCGGCCAGGTCCTCAATGGCAAGTACGCCATCGAGCGGTTCTTGGGCGCGGGCGGTATGGCCGAGGTCTACCTCGCGACCAACCGGCTCGTCGGTCGCCCGGTGGCCATCAAGCTGCTTCGCCACGAGGTCGCCAAGCAGCACGAAGCGCGAGAGCGCTTCCTCCGTGAGGCCCGTGCGGCAGGCGCGGTTCGCCATCGCAACATCGTCGACATCCTCGATGTCGATGGCCTCGCGGACGGCACGATGTACATCGTGCAGGAGTACCTCGAAGGCGAGGACCTCGCGGCCCGCATCCGTCGCGGGCGCCTCGATGCCGAGGAGGCGCTGCGGATCATGTTGCCCGTCGCCGAGGCCATCTCGCACGCGCACAAGCAGAGCATCGTTCACCGCGACCTGAAACCCGACAACGTGTTCCTCGCACGGGAGGAAGACGAGATCGTTCCCAAGGTCCTCGACTTCGGCATCTCGAAGCTGCCACTGCACGACGAGATCCGAAGAACCGCCAACGAGCCCGCTAGAGGCCGCCGTCTCACCGCGGCCGGGGCCGCGATGGGCACGCCCTACTACATGTCACCGGAGCAGATCCGCGACCCATCGAGTGTTGGCACGGCCACCGACGTCTGGTCCTTCGGCGTCGTCCTCTTCGAAGCGCTCGCGGGTCAGATGCCCTTCGATGCCGAGGAGCTCGCGGGGCTCTTCGGCCTCATCTGTAGCGGCAAGGCCCCCTCGCTGAGCCGGGTCGCCCCCGACGTACCCAAGCCCCTGGCCAAGGTGGTCGAACGCTGCCTCCTGCCCACCCCCGAGGCGCGATACCGCGACGCGGGTGCTCTCGCGCGCGCCCTCACCGAGGTGCAGGACAAGCTCGCGGGCAAGGAGCCCAAGACGCGGGCCCGGCACCCGTCGCTGGGCGAGATGGTCGCGGAGGGCGGGTCTCGACGCGACCGGCCCCGACGACGTCCGAGTCGCAAGCATCGCACCTACGACCCCAATCGGGACCCACGGAGCGCAGGCGGCTCGGACGCACCGCCGGACGAGGAAGAATCGAACGTGGTCCGCGGCGCGGCCGCCTTCGAGCTCGACCTCCCCGGCTCCGACAAGCCGGCCCCAGCCGCAGCCGGGCTCGAGTTCGACCTCCCCTCGGCCGACGAATCCGTTTCGACCAGCAGCGCCCCTGAGCTCGAGCTCGATCTCCCCAAGGCACGCAAGAGTGGTCCCGCAGCGTCGGCGTCCCGGCCGTCGGCGCGCGCCTCGGCTCCCTCATCGGGGGTCGACCTCCTCGGCACGGACGACGACGACTGGGACGCGAGCGACGCCTTGCAAGTCGAGCTCGACGGCGGCCCCCCCGGCGTGGGTGCTGCTCCCAACAGCGCCGCCACGCACAGTTCTTCTCCCCAGGGCCTCTCCGCGCCGACGAGCGGCGCCCCGGGGCCGACCAGCGGCGCCCCCGTGCCGAGGAGCAGCATCCCCTCTTTGGGCCCCAACTCGCGGCGCGTCGAAGTCCGTCGTCACGCCCAGGCACCGCCCGACTACAGCATCATCAAGCGCGTCCTTCGCATGGGCGGGGCGCTGGCCGCCATCGCGGCCATCACGCTCGCGGGACAGGTCTTGACCCCAGCCGGCCTCACCGAACTCGACCGGAGCCACGGCGCGGGTACCTTCCTGCCGCTGCTGCTCGGAACGATCGCCCTCCTGGCCACCACCCTGGGGGTCGGGAGCTGGGCCTTGCGCCTGCCCTCCATCCCGCTCTTCATCACCGCGGGCGCCAATCTCGTGCTGGTGGGCACGGCCGGCGCCGCCACCGCGCTCGTCGCTTCCCCTGGCCTCGTTCCCGTCACCCTGCGCAAGGCCGTACTGCTCGCCGGTCCCTACGCCGCGATCGTCGCCCTCGCCGGCCTCGCTGCCTTCGCCGCGTCGCTCGGCCGAGAGATGTGGCAGCTCGAGCAGAAGCCATGGGCCGGCGCCATGGGCGCAGGTGTCCTGGCGGCGCTGATCCCGCTCGGCATTCTCGCCTCGAGCCCCTTCGCCGACGCCGACGCCGTGGCGAACATCGAGCTGGGACCTCGCGCTACCGCCCTGAGCGATCCCGGAGCCGAGGTCGGAGCCGCCGAGCTCGGTGCCGCCGTCCTCCCTCGACGCAAGACTACGCCGCGCAGCCCTTCGCCCCTCGGGAAGCGAAAGGTGAGCGCAACGCCCACCCAATAGGCCACCGCTGGCTCAAGACCTGCGGCCTACGGCCGTTGTTCAGGTCTGGGTGAGCACGCGAGCCAACAACGATACCGAACGCCCCCGCGACAAGGCCGGGCGCCTGGTCATGCTGGAGGGCAGCTCCGCGGGTCAGAAGTTCCAGCTCGGCGATCGCACGACCTTGGGCCGAGGCGGGGACTGCGACGTGGTCGTCGACGACCGCGAGGTATCCCGCATCCACTGCGCCGTCGTGCGCGGCCCCGACGGGGGCTACCACGTCGAAGACCTGGGCAGCCGCAACGGAACCTTCGTCAACGGCGCAAGGACCACACGCGGGGCCCTGACATTCGGGGACAAGATCCGCCTCGGACCCAACACGATCGTGGTCTTCAGCCAGTTCGACGCGGCCGAGGAACAGGTCCTGCAGCGCCAGCGCCTCGAGACGCTCGGTCGGCTCACGGCCGGCGTCGCCCACGACCTCAACAACATGCTCGGGGCCATTCTCGCGAGCTGTAGCTACGTGATGGAGCTCCCCGCCGAAGAACGAGCGGGCGAGGAGGGGCTCGAGTGCATGGCGGACATCGAGAGCGCCGCCGCGAGGGCGGCCGCGCTATCGCGACGGCTGCTCGGGTTCACCCGCAGCCAGCCCCAGCACGGACTCGTGAACCTGAGCGAGGTCTGCCGCGAGGCGGCGAAGATCGCACAGCGTACGTTCGAAGCCTCGATGACGGTCGAGATGGACCTGCGGCCGAAGATGTATGTGACCGGTGACAGCGCCCAGCTGCTCCAAGTCGTACTCAACCTGATGGTCAACGCGCGCGATGCGATCCAGGAGACGGGCGGGTCGCACATCACGCTTCGTCTCGCGCGTCGTGCCGACGACGCCCAGAACCTCACCGCCGTGCTCACGGTCGAAGACGACGGCCCTGGCATTCCCGAAGACGTACTGCCGCGAATCTTCGAGCCCTTCTTCACCACGAAGGCCGTGCGCGCGGGGACCGGCGTGGGCCTGGCCACGGTTCGAGAGGTGGTGCAGAACCATGCGGGGCGGGTCGCGGCCGAGAACCGGAGCGATGGCGGGGCGCGCTTCAGGGTCGAGCTCCCCGTGCTGCGACGCGGCTCACCTCGCGCCCCGATCACGGCCACGGTGACCCGCAAGGGGCGCTTCTCGGGCACGGTGGCCCTCATCGAGGACGAGGCCCTCTACCGACGTGGCCTGGTCCGCCTCCTGGGCAACATGGGGCTAAACGTCTCCACGGCGATCGACGGCCCGAGCGGCCTCGAGCTCCTCACCTCGGGACCGTCGTGGGACCTCGCCATCGTCGACATCGACCTGCCGGGTATGAACGGCATCGAGGTGGTTCGGCGCGCCCGCGAGCGCGGCTACGCGGGCACCGTTCTCTTCATCTCGGGGCATCGGGACGTCTTGCCCGTGGCCCAGCTGCGACGCCTCGATGCGAGCTTCATGTCGAAGCCCATCGGCCTCCACGACCTCACGGAAAAGATGACCGAGCTGATGCGCGCTCCGGACAGTCCGAGGGCCACGAAGACCCTCGGGTGAAAGTGAGGCGTCTACTCGGCGGCGTGCGTGGCGTCGTCGTTGGCCTGAGCCTTCTTCTGCGCGTCGATCGCCTTGCGCTGCGCAGAGAGCATCTCGTGGCGCGAGACGCCGAGATACTTGAGCACGGGGAGGTAGATCTTCCGGATGAAGACGTTCCGGTCGATGCCGGCGTCCCGCATCTTGAGGATGCGCTCGTCGTAGTCCGGCACCAGGTCGACGCCCGGCATCTTGAAGTTGGCCAGCACGTGAGCGATGTCGACGAGGGTTCCCTCGCGATCCTCTTCCATGAGGACCTTGATCACGTCCTGGTAGAACTTGCTGTGCGCGCGCTCGTCCCGGGCGACGTAGTCGTAGATCTTCGCGAGGCAGGCATCGTTCTCCTGCCGAGCGCGCTCGCGGTGCTTCACGTAGATGAGGAAGGTCGCCTGCTCCTGAATCATGCCGTAGGCCGTCATCTGACGGGCCGTGGTGAACAGGGGCTGCCACTTCCGCATCTGCAGCAAGCTCTCTTGCAGGTCGAACCATTCGTCCTTGCTGCGCTTGCCGGAACGCACCAACCACTCGCCGAGGGCGAGGGAGTGCTTGCTTTCTTCGTAGCCCCAGTTGGCCTGGAACCACGCGCGACCGAAGTAGTCGCGAACCACGTTGAGCCCACCCGCCGTGTAGTCGGGCAGGAACATCTCCACCGAGGCGAAAGTCTCGGCGCAGAGGGCGAGGTCGTCGGAAGCCTCGGGGTTGGCTTCATCCCAAGGGATGTCGTCGAAGACGTTCCAGCGACGCTCGCGCTCCGCCTTCTCGAAGAAGTCCATGTACTGGGCGTACAGCTTCTCTTCGATGCGACGACGGGGGGTGTTGCGCGGCATGGCTCAGGCTCCCATTCGGTTCTCGATCTTGGCGCAGAGGTCACCGACGGTGACGATCTCGACGAGATCCTCGTCCGGGATCTGGAGGTCGAGCTCGGTCTCCATCTCACCCACGATCTGCATCATGGAGAGGGAGTCGACGCCGAGGTCGGTGATGACCGACTCACGGGTGATGTCGGCGAAGCTCTTCTTGTCGACGCGCTCGGCGACGACCTTGAACATCTGGAGGAGGTCTTTGTCGGACATGATCAGTCAATCCTTCGGAGCTCGTACTGGGCGAGCGAGGAGATGTGTTGGTCAAAACAGCGGACGCAGGTGTCGAGGTACCGCTGGTAATCCTCGAAGCACTTGTCGCCCCACTCTTGTCGAATGGCGGTCTCGTTGAGGCGCAGCCGGCGCAACCACTCGGCGGTGGTGCGCTGGTAATCGGTGCGACGCTGCTTGACCGTGATGACCTCCCAGTAGGGGTTCACCGCCGCGATGATCTCCTCGAGCCGGGGGTTGAGGCCGCCGGGGAAGATCTCGTGGGTGACGAAGTAGAGGTCCTGGAGGATCTGACCACGACGCGGGGTGCGGTTGCGCAGAATGGTCTGCAGGCCGAACCAAGCGCCCGGGTTGGTCATCGCGTGAACGCGCCGGAAGTACTCGCGATAGATGTCGACGGCCTTGCCCTCGCGCGCCTCCTGCGGCGAGCAGAGGTGGTCCATCATGCAGATGGAGATGACGGCATCGAACTTCTCCTCCGTCTCCCACTTCATGA
The DNA here is from genome assembly GCA_030426145.1 of Polyangia bacterium. Lineage (GTDB taxonomy): Bacteria > Myxococcota_A > Polyangia > Polyangiales > Polyangiaceae > JAPYTK01. The sequence goes on along the minus strand of JAUHZF010000222.1, from coordinate 3,247 downwards.
AATCGGCGTCGTGCACCTTCACGCCGGGGATGTTGCGCGCATTGACCTCGTCGGCCTGGGCCGAGGAGAGGGTCACGCCGGTGGCCTTCTTCACGCTGCGCGAGGTGGCGAGGTACTCGAGGCACGCGCCCCACCCACAACCGATGTCGAGCACGTGGCTGTCGGGGGTGACCTTGGCAAAATCCGAGAGGATCGCGAGCTTGTTGAGCTGCGCCGCTTCGAGGGACTGGTCCTCCGACTCGTAGACGGCGCAGGTGTAGTTCATGCGCTCGTCCAGCCAGAGGCGGAAGAACTCGTTCGAGACGTCGTAGCTGACTTGGACTTCGTCTTTGTTGGAACCCATGATGATATCTCCTTGGCGTCAGCTCATCGCAGGCGCGGAAGGACGCGGCGCTGGCGCCTTACGCTTGACGGGCGCCGACTTCAACAACTCCAGCGTCCCGTCATCGAGGCGCTGCTTGGTCTCGCGGCGGCGAACCTTGCCGCTAGACGTCTTGGGCATGCTTCCTCGCTCGATCATGACCACCTCGGCCACGTCGAGAGAAAGCTCGCTGCGGACCCGCTGCTTGATGGTGCGGGTGATCTCCAGGGCGTTGGTCTCGCCCTTGAGCCCCTCGGCCACCACCACACATTCTTCGCTGGTCCCGTGGCTCGCGCGACGAGCGAAGGCGACCACCTGGTCCTGCCGAACCCCGTAGGCCGAAGCAGCGATGCGCTCGATGTCCTGGGGGTAGAAGTTCTTGCCGTTGATGATGATGAGGTCCTTGGCACGACCGCAGACGAAGAGCTCGCCACGTCGGAGGTAACCCAGGTCGCCCGTGGCGAGCCATCCGCCGGGAAGGAAGACCTCCGCCGAAGCCTCGGGTTGCTCGAAGTATCCAGCGGTCACGCACGGTCCTCGGAACTGGATGTGACCGACCACACCGTCACCCACGGGATCTCCGGTATCGTTTACGACCCGCAACTCGTGATTGGGGAAAGCCTTGCCGCAGCTCACCAGCTCGATGGACCCATGACCGTTGGCGCCCTTGGCCTGACCCTTCTTGAGTGACTCGGGACAGACAGCCTCCGTGGTCATCACGTTCTCGAGGTTGGCGAAGGTCACGGCCAACGTGGCTTCGGCGAGGCCGTAACACGGCAGGAGCGCACGCGGCGAGAGACCGTTCTCGGCGAAGCGCCCCACGAAGCTACGCAGAACATCCGCTTCGATGGGCTCGGCGCCGCAGCCCATCGCCTTGAGGCAGGAGAGATCCCAGTCCTTGCTCTGGTCCTGCTTCACCGCGCGCGCAGAGAGCGCATAGGCGAAGTTGGGCGCGAAGGTAATGGTGCCGCGGAAGCGGTGGATGGCATCGAGCCAGAGGTAGGGCCGCCGGATGAAGTTCATCGGGGGCAGGAACATCACCTGCACCTGCGCGAAGAGCGGTGCGATGACGAAGCCGATGAGGCCCATGTCGTGGAACAGCGGAAGCCAGGTGACGCCGCGGTCGTCCTTGCTCGCCTTCAGCCCGTCGAACATGATGTTGTGGGCGTTGTGGGCGAGGTTCTCGTGCGTGACCATCACGCCCTTGGGCTTGCGCGTGCTGCCCGACGTGAACTGGAGGAAGGCGACGTCGTCCCCCGTCACGGCGACGGGCGGGTAAGGTCGTTCCATGGCTTCCCCGTCGAGGTCGGGGTCGAGGACCATGGTGACGTCCTCCTTGCCGGCGGCGGCCACGAGGTGGTCACGCAGCATCGGCTCGAGGCCGGGCACGGTGATGAGGGCGCGCGCACCGGAGGCACCGAGGATGTGCCGCACGGTCTCGCCGTAGGCATCCATCTTCGCCAGGGTCAGCGGCGGGTACATCGGCACCGGCACGAGACCCGCGACCAGGGCGCCGATGAAGGTCAGCACGAAGGAGTCGGTCTCGGGCAGGATGATGGCCACCCGGTCACCCTTCTTCAGACCCATCTCGTGGAGCTTGTGCGCGCGCTGGCAGGCGAGACCCCACAGCTCGGGAAAAGAGATCTCCCGCTCGCTGCCGTCCATTCGGACGAAGACGTGGCTGTGCTCGCGGTAGACCGCGTTGTCTCGAAGAACCTCGACGAACGTGCGCATCCGTGACCTCGTGCTGTGGGGGTGAATCCTCGGTGACCTATCTGGGACCACTGTCGGAATTTTTGACGCAGCGCATACGTAAGCGAAGTTCGATCCAGGTGCAAGTAAGCCGCATACGCTACGCAATTACGGCACGTTACCGTCACAGAAGCGAAGAGTGTAGGAATTTTCGACACCACGCGGTGCGTCGAAGATTCGTCAGTTGGGAACGACGCTACGCACTTCACCCCACGCAACCGACTCTCGAGTCGGGACTAGCCGGCGCCGCAGATGTAGTTGGCGACGCTCGTGAAGCGGGTCTCGAAGTCGGCCCCTGCGCACTCGGGCGAGAGGTTCATCAGGTCGACGTCGAGGATGGGCTGACAGGAGGGAGGAAAGTCGATGGCGGTGGTGCAGATCCCAAACGACGCCTCCGCCTCCGCGAGACACATCTCCTCTTGCTGGGCCGACGCGCAGGTCTCGCAGGCGGTGACGCCGCAGTGCTCGTACTGCGAGGTGGGGGCGGCGCACTCGGCCATGCCGCGAGCCATCGACTCACATGCGTAGACGTTGATGTAGAGCATCGCGCCATCTCCACGGTCGATGCCGGCGAGCAGAGGCGGGTAGTGACCGCCGGCCTGGGAGGCGAGCAGGCAGCCAATGCATCCTTCGTTTGCCGCCTCATTCTCGAAGGCATCGCAATCGCCCCCGTTGAGACACGCGGCATAAAAATCATCGATCTGCACCGTGGAGCAGGCCAGCAGCCCCGTCTCCGCCAGGGCCCCGGGCGCGCGTAGGGCTTGGTCCTCGCGATAACAGCTCGGCTCGGGCGGGTCCGGTACCGTGGAAGACGTCGAGCTGGTCGACGTTCGGGTCGTGAAGGGCTCCGACGAGGTAGACGTTCCCGCTGCGCCGCCGTCGCCGTCGATGGGCTCCCCCTGAAGGACGGGCAAACTCGAGCAGCCGGATGCCGCCGTGAAAGCCACGGCAAGCGCTAGCACCACCAACCGCCAATTCATGCGGAGCTCTCAGTTCGAGGGCTGGGGACGAATGTCTTCGGGCGGCGGGGGAATGCCCGGCTTTTGCTCGTCGACGGGGATTTCGACCATGGTGGCGGTACCGGACCCGGGGCCCGACGCGACGGGACCGATGAAGACCTCCTGGCCGGTGAAG
>JAUHZF010000221.1 GCA_030426145.1 Polyangia bacterium | reverse complement strand
GCTCGCCTCATGGGATTGATGCAGCGGCTGGGGGCGCGGATCAGCCCCTTCTTGCTCGCCGACGGCGTCCTGCGTGAAGAGGCGGTACGCGACATCCTGCGCCTCTACGTACGTGGGGGGCTCGTTGAGCAGCACGTCCCCGGCGACACCCTCACCGCCGAGGGAAAACGTCGCGCAGCCCTGTACCAGGGTACCGACGTCATCTTCACCACGGAGAGCGACAAGCGGCTGCGCATCGACTTCGCGAAGAACCACATCATCCACTGGCTCGTCGACCGAGCGCTCATCGCGGTGGCGCACCAGCTCGGGCCTGCCGACGCCGTGGCCGAGGACGAGCTTCGCGAGCGCGTGCGGTCTCTGTCCCGGCTCTTCAAGTATGAGTTCACCTTCCGCGCCGACGCAGACTTCGACACCATCTTCGGGGACGTGCTCGGCGACATGATCGACCAAGGTGAGCTTCGCCGTGATGGCGCCCACGTCGTTCCGGGTGAGGACGGGCGCGCGTGGCTCCAGTTCCTGAGCGGAACCCTCCGCAATTTCCTGGAGGCCTACGTCGTCGCCGCGCGCAGCCTGCACGCGCTGCTGAAGGGTCCGCTCGACCGCAAGGACCTCCTCACCCGCGCGCTCCGTCAGGGCGAGCGCATGTTCCTGCAGGGAGAGATCGAGCGCAGTGAAGCTGTGAGCCAGCCGCTTCTCGACAACGCATTCAGCGCTTTCGTCGACCAGGGTTACCTCACCAAGCAGCTCGACGAGCTCGCCCTCGCCGACTCCTTCGCGAGTGACGGCGGCCTCCGTACCGTGGAGGGCCGCATCGCCGCCTACTTGCGCTGACGGCCGTCAACGCAGGTGAAGCACGTCGGCCCGCGGCACGACCCCGAGCCGAATGGGCAGGATGCTCGTGCCGACGCCGGCGCTCACGAAGAGGTGCCGCCCCTCCTCGATGATGTGTCCTACGGCGTATCGCCCGCCGTACTTGGACGGCACGATCGGGGACCCGATGAGGGGTAGCCGAACCTGACCACCATGGGTGTGGCCGGCGAGGGTGAGCGCAACCCGCGACGGCACGTCGGGAAAGACATCCGGGCTGTGGGAGAGCAGCACGACGGCCTCCCCGGGAGGAACGGGAGCGAGGGTCGCGGCCATGTCGATGTCGTGGGTGAGCACATCCGCGAGTCCTGCTATCCACAGAGGGCCGGATGGCCGTACGACCCTCCGGGCCTCGTTCTCGAGCACCACGAGGCCGGCGTCTTCGAGCACCTTTCGCACCCTCACCCCGTCGAGCCAATTGTCGTGATTGCCGAGCACGGCGAAGACGCCCCCGGGCGCTTCGAGCCGTCCCAGCACGGGCGCGATGGCTTCGGGTGAAACCCAGTCGCCACCCGTGACCCCGTCGATGACGAGGTCGCCGAGCACCACGATGACCTCCGCCTCGGCTTCGTTGGTCTCTTCCACCACATGCGCCAAGTGCTCGAGGTCGACGTGAGGCGCACCGACGTGAAGGTCGGCTAGAACCGCCACCGTCACCGGTACGTCCAGCTGCGGCACATCGAGCTCATGATGCTCGACCCGAAACCGCCCCGGCTCACACCCGACCGCATAGCCGAACACGCCCAGCCCCAGCAGACCGAGCCCCAGCCCCACGCGCCGCACGCGACCCATCGCCATTCCCCCCGTTAACGCCATGGTGGAGGGAGTCATTCCCGAGGTTCGAGGTTCGAGGTTCGAGGTTCGAGGTCGAGGTCGAGCCCGAGGTCGAGCCCGAGGTCGAGCCCGAGCCCGAGGTCGAGCCCGAGGTCGAGCCCGAGGTCGAGCCCGAGGTCGAGCCCGAGGTCGAGCCCGAGGTCGAGGTCGAGGTCGAGGTCGAGGTCGAGCCCGAGCCCGAGGTCGAGAGCGAGACCGAGAAGTCAGGGGACGCGCATGCGGTTGCCGCGGGCGTTGTGCTCGACTTCGGCCAGGCCCAGTCGCTCGAGCACCGGCGGCACGTAGTTGGCGAAGCGACCGCGGTATCCTTTGCGTAGGCCATACCAGCCGCCGACGGGGTTGCTCTCGTCGCGGCCCCAGGCTTCGACGGTGTCGTCCTTGGCCGGCTTCTTCTCGTCGGCGCTGCCGAGGAGCATCCAGTCGCCGCGCTTCTTCAGCATGGCGTGCAGATCCTCGATGCATCGCAGGTGATAGCGCAGCTGGGTCTTGCCCACTTGCACCACGAGCGCCGGCGGGTCGGCCTCTTCGTCGCGCCAAGCCTGGTACTCGGACTTGCCGGGCGGGGTCTTCAAGAGCCAGGGGTCGTCGGGGGTTCCGCTTCCGTCAGCCATGTTCGTCTCCTTCTGCTTCCTTTTTCAGGTCGCGTGCATAGGCCTCGAAGTGAGGCGCGAAGTCGGGCAGCGAGCCCGCGATCATCGGCAACATGAGGCCTTTGAAGACCTCACTCATCTCGAAGCGTGTGCCCTCCCCGCGCTTCTGAAGCGTAAAGGTTCGCTCGCCGCGAAACATCGCCGCCATGCCGTCGCCCCAGACCATGCGCGCGCGTCCGTCTGCGCCGGGGGCTTGCGCTTCGTCGACCCGGAGCTTGAAGGCACGGTCGCTGTAGGGCACGCGCAGCACGAGCTTGTTCCCCACCGCGATCTCACCTTCGAGAGAGCTGACGGTCGAGTTCCAGCGGGGGTAGTCACCCGCGTCGCAGAGCAGGGACCACACACGCTGGGGCGGCGCATCGATGTCGATGGCCACCGCGTAGCGCATGCGAAAGGTGGTGCGCTCGTGGATGGCTCTGCCGTCGGCGTTCGTCATGACGCCATCCATAGGGTCGGCGCGAGCCGTCGTGTAGGGTCGACGACGGCAACAATCGTTTCACCCAGCTGCAAAAGCCATGGCCAAGACGGATCTCAACGATGTCGTGGTCTTCACCGAGGTGGTGACGGCCGGGAGCTTCTCGGCCGCGGCCCGCAAGCTCGACGTTCCCGTCTCTGCGGTGAGCCGACGGGTGGCCCGCCTCGAGGAGCGGCTCGGGGAGAAGCTCCTCCGCCGCACGACCCGCAAAGTAGGACTCACCGACGTCGGTCGGGTCTTCTACGAGCGGGTCCAAAACATCGCCACCCAGGTCGACGAAGCCGAGCGCGCGCTGGCCGAGACCCGACGAACCCCTCGGGGAAGAATACGCCTCACCGCCCCCCCTGACGACGGCGGGGTCGTGTGGCGGCTGCTTCGCGGCTTCGTACGCGACCACCCCGACGTCGAGATCGAAGTCATCCACACCCTGGAGTATCTCGACCTGGTCCAGGAGGGCATCGATCTCGCCCTTCGCGGCGGACCAGCACCTGACTCGACCGTGTTCACCGCCCATGCCCTCTTCACCTCGCGCATCCTACTCTGCGCCACGCCTGCATACCTCGCCGAGCACGGCACCCCGACGAGGGTGGAGGCGCTCACCCAACACGCCTGCGTCGGTATGGATACCTGGGCCCCCAATGCCATCCGCCGTCTCGATGGCACGCCCGTGCGACTCGAGCTGAACAACCGCGTGCGCGCCAACCGCCTCGATACCATCCAGGCCGCCGTGCTCGACGGCGTCGGCATCGGCCCCCTGCTGGCGATGAACGTAGCCGATGCTCTAGCGAGCGGCGACGTGGTCGAGGTCCTCCGTGGCTGCCTCCCCATGGAGTCCCCCTTCTGGGTCGTCTACCCCGTTGCGCGTGAGGGTACCGCGGCGGCGAAAGCGCTCGTGGCCCACCTCATCGAGGTGGCCCCTTCGGTCGCACCGGCGAGCTGACCTCGCTCAGCCCACCACGGCTGCGATTTTCGGCAACACCACCGCGAGGACCACGCTCACCACCAGACCGGCCACGGCCTTGCCGCCATCGAGGGCGACGATCTTGCCCGTCTCTTTCATCGGACGAAGGTGAAGGGCTCGGGTCATGGCGAGCTCGCGACCTGCGAGCAGACCGAGGAAGACCCACGTCGTGCTCATCGGGATCTTCGAATACTCCTTGAAGATGAGGAGGATGATCCCGAACAAGAAGTCGATGATGGTGGCCGCGCGAATGTCACCGGTGTTCGTCTTGCTGGTGACGATCTTCTGAATCTCGCCGCCGGCCGTGTAGAAGGTGTAGGCGTGGAGCGCGAGCATCGCGACGATGGCGCCCACCAGGTAGGTCAGCTCGAGCTTGCGCGGCAGGTACACGAAGATGTTGGCGAGATCCTGGATGAGCCACTGGCTCCACAGAAATCCCGTCGACCCCCACTGCAGAACGACCCAGAGCTTGGACGGCTCTTCTTTGGCGCTGTCGATGAACCGCTTCTCGAGCGTCTTGGCCGTGACCGAGTAGACGACGATGGCGAGGGCGAAGGCGAGCAGGTAGCCCATGCCCGACTTGGTCGCCATCTTCACCAGGTTCTTCGGGGCGAAGATGGTGAGGATGAGGAAGGTCGTGCTGACCGGTACACCCAAGCGCGTGAGCGCGAGGAGCACGAAGGGCGGCACCACGAAGTACCAATGGAAGGTCTGTGGCACCGGGACCTTCGACAGGCGCCCGTAGCTGACGTCGCCGCCATTGACGACCCAGCTGTAGACCAGCACCGCGACGAGGATGCTGCAGGCGAAGAGCCAAAGCACCCACCATGGGCGCTTGCTGTTGCTGGACAGGAACGTGCCGAGGGTCTGAATCGCGTCGTTGGCGACGATCGAATAGGACGCGGCGAGGAAGCCGACGATCATGAAGACCGTTTCCACGGCTCAGCCCTCCCCCTCGAGGTCGACCTCGTGAAAGGCGACGCGAGCTTTCTCGGGGCGTGCGCCCGCGCGCACTGCAACCACCGGCACGGGTGCTTCCCGAATGACCGACTCGGCCACGCTGCCGAGCGCAACCCTGGCGATGCCTCGGCGACCGTGGGTGCCCATCACGATGAGACCCGCGTCGAGCTTTCGCGCTACGTGGAGGATGGCATCGGCGACATCCCCGTGGGCGAGCTGCGCCGACACCTTCAGGCCATGTGCCCGCGCCGAGCGCGCGAGCGCTTGAAGCCGCGGCTGGACCTTGGCTTCGGCATCGGCGAGCACCTTCTGCGTGGCCGGGTGGGCGGCTGGATGCAGCAGCACGTCGGCGTCGACACTCGGCTTCAGCGGCAGGACGGTCAGCAAGACCAACTCGGCGGAGAGTCGGCTCGCGAGGTCCTTCGCCTCCCCCACCAGCTCTTCGGCGTGGGCGTCGAGATCGAGGGCCACCAACACACGGTCGGTCTTCACAACCTTGGCGGTACCGGCCCGCCTTGCTCGGGGCAAGGGCGGTGCCGGACCACGCATGCGACGTCACCCTCGTGACACCGCGATGCCCCAATTCGAGGCCTCAGGCCTCTGCGACCATGCGTTCGAGGCGGGATACGTTCTGCAGACCTTGGGCGACGGCCTTTCGCTCCCCGCCATTGAACAGCATGAGCGTGGGCATGGCTTGCACGCCCTGCTGCTGGGCGACCCGCGGGGACTGGTCGACGTCGACCATCACGACTTTCACGTTGGGGTGGGCGGCGCTGAACTTCTCGAGCACGGGCTTCTGCATCTTGCAGGGCCCGCACCACGCCGCTGAGAAGTCGACCAGGACGGGCTGGTCGGATTCGAGGACTTCGCTCTGGAAGGTCTGGTCGTTGGCTTCGATCATGGCTGTCTCCTGTCGTGGTGATGGCCTCAAGCGGCCTCCTCTTCCTGGGTGGCGCCGAACAGCACCCCCAGCAGAGCTTCGGTGTGACCTCCCGCGAGCTGGTACTCGCGCTCGCGGCCTCGCGGCGCGCAGCTCACCGCCCCCACCTCGCGCAGCTTGGCGATGTGCTTCGACACCACCGGCTGGGCCAGGCCGAGCCGCTCGACGATGTTGCCCACGGTGCAGGGCCCGCTGCGCAGCACCTCGACGATCTGCAGGCGGATCGGATGACCAAGGGCCTGGAGCAGGTCCGACGCGTACCTGAGGCTCAGGGGGCGGCAGTCGGTGCGGGAAATAGATATCACATGCGGTATGTAATATCTTTGTTCGGACGGCGCAAGCGGCATAGGGTCACGAGCATGCGTCGGGCCCTCTGCACCCTCCTTCTGCTCACCGCCGGCTGCTGGTCGGCCCCGACCCAACTCGCACCGCGCTCTGGGGGTCCGGTCGGCCTTCCCCACCAAGGCGTTCTCACGGGTGGCAAATCGCTTCCGCTCGAGGGCAAGGGCTTCGTTCGCTTCCGCAAGGACGGCATCCACTGGGGTCACCCCAACCTCGTGGACGCGATCACCACCGCCGCCGCCACCGTGCAGCGCGCACGCCCGGGCGGCGCCCCCCTCGTGGTGGCCGACATCTCAGCCGAGACCGGGGGCAAGATCCCGCGCCATCGCTCGCACCGCACGGGACGCGACGCCGACCTCCTCTTCTACGTGGTCACGCCCGACGGGCGCTCGGTCGAAAATCCTGGCTTCTTGCACTTCGGCGCCGACGGCCTCGCCCCGGTCAAGCCCAAGAGCCGCACCTTCGTGCGCATCGACGTCGAGCGCACGTGGTTGCTGGTCGCGTCGCTGAGCAAGGACGACACCGCCGGCGTGCAGTGGTTGTTCGTCGCACGCTGGCTCAAGGCCATGCTGCTCGAGCACGCCTATGCCCGCGGTGAAGACGCCGACACCATCTACCGGGCGATGAAGCTGCTCCACCAGCCGAGCGATAGCTTCTCCCACGACGACCACATCCACGTTCGGGTCGCGTGCTCGCCCAGCGACGCCGTCGGCGGCTGCCGCGGGGGCGGGATCTACTGGCCGTGGATGCAGGCCCCCTCCATCGAACCGCCATTGAACGACCGGCAGCTCTTGAGCGCTCTCCTCTCTCCGGCGACAGAATCGCGGTAGCGTTGCGCCATGGAGCACCGGCTCTATCGCGGCGACATGGAGGTGGTCTGCGCCACCCTCCCCGAGACGGTCCGCCTCGACCTCGTCTACCTCGACCCTCCATACGGTGTGGGGAGCACCATGAGCACCCGCGATGGCGTGGGGCAGGCGCGAGGAAAGAAGCGGAGAGGTAGCGGCCGCGATGCCTACCACGACGGCGGTGACGTCGACGCGCTCGTCGCCATGCTCGAGGGTGGGCTCCGCGCCTTGGCGCCGCACATGGCCCCCGACGGCTGCGTCTACCTTCACCTCGACTGGCGGGCGGTGCACGACGTGAAGGTCGCGGCCGACCGCGTCTTCGGGCGCAGCGCCTACTGCGGAGACGTGGTGTGGACACCGGGGAACGGTAGCCGTGGTGCGCGCGGCTTCTCGGTCACGCACCAGACCCTGCTCGTCTACGCCATGGGCGGTCGCAAGAAGCTCACCTTCCGCGCCGACCATCCGCTGCTGCGTGAGCCCTACGCCGAGACCAGCCTCAGCATGCACTTCAAGCGCGAGGACGAAGACGGCCGGCGCTACCGCGAGCGCACCGTGAACGGCAAGACCTATCGCTACTACGCCGACGAGGGGCGACGCCTCGGGAGCGTGTGGACCGACATCTCGGCCATGCGGGCCAATACGCCCTTGCTCGACGAAGGCACGGGCTACCCCACGCAAAAACCGATGAAACTGCTGGAGCGGATCCTCAGGGCGAGCTCGAGCGAGGGGGACACGGTGGCCGACTTCATGTGCGGCAGCGGCACCACCCTCGCCGTGGCCGCCGCCCTGGGCCGGCGTTTCGTGGGCGGTGACCGGAGCGACGTGGCGATCGAGACGACACGCGCTCGCCTCGACGCGGCCGGCGTCGCCTACACCTTCGTGGACGCCAAGCGCAGCGCCAGCGACACCGCGGCCGACATGCCGGCCGCCGATGCCTCGCCCGAGCCGGCCACGTCGTAGGCCGTGCCGTGGTCGACGCTGGTGCGCACCACCGGCAGCCCGAGCGTGACGTTCACGGCGTCCCCGAAGCCGAGCAGCTTGGACGGGATGGTGGCCTGATCGTGGTACATGGCCACGACCCCGTCGTAGCGTCCGCCGTGCGCATGTCGGAAGGCGGTTTCGGCGCCGGTCGGCCCATCGAGCCGAGCCATGACGAGCCCAGCCGCGTCGAGGCGGGCGCGCCCGGCCTCGATCCCCGGGCGGATGACCTCCACTTCCTCGTCGCCGAGCAGCCCTTGCTCGCCGGCGTGCGGATTGAGAGCGGCCACCACCACGCGCGGCGGGCGACCGTGAAGTCGATGCAGCATCTCCGCGAGCCAGTAGACGGTCGCAGCCACGCCCTGTGGCGTGATGGCGTCGGGCACTCGGCGCAGGGGCAGATGGGTGGTCACGAGCGCGATGGCGAGGCCTTCGGGATCGACGAAGGTCATGGTGGGCTCGTCGGCGCCGAGCGCGCGGGCGAGATGCTCGGTGTGTCCGAGAAAGTCGGATGCGCCCGGCGCGCCACTCGAAGCGATGGCGGCCTTCGACACCGGGCCCGTGACGAGCGCGCTCGCGCGCCCCTCTCGCACCAAGCGCAGGGCCTCGTCGACCGCCCCGAGCTGGGCCGCCCCATCTTCCGGGCGCGGGGCGCCGAACGGCGGGGGCGAGGCGAGCGCCCCACGGCCCGGCTTCGACCAGATCGCCACGCGAGGGGTCGAGGCCGACACCTCGTCGAGCGCTGGCCATGCCGACGCGTCGATACCGCGGAGCCCCGCCGCCCGACGCAGGGTGGCCTCGTCGCCGACGAGCAGGCACGGCGCGGTCGTCTGGTTGGCCGCTTCGACCGCCACCTCGGGACCGATCCCGGCCGGACAGCCCACGGAGATGGCGAGCCGTTCGGTCACCGTTCGCTCATCTCGTCGAGCGCCGCTACCTTGTAGCCGGCGCCGCGCAGGGTCATCAGCGGGAGCGCGTCGCCGAGCTTCTTGCGCAGGCGTCGTACGTGGATGTCGACGGTGCGGGGTCCGCCGTCGTAGCTCTCGCCCCATACCCGCTCGAGGGCCTCGTCCCGTGTGACCACCCGACCGCGTCGCTCGCAGAGGTGAACGAGAAGCCCGAACTCGCGGGCGGTCAGCTTGATGAGGCGGTCGCTGACGCGAACGGTGTGGCCGCTCTTGTCGATGACGACGTTGCCGACCTTGATGCGCTCTTCGCCGGCGAACTCGCTGCGTCGCCACTCGAGGTTGCGCACGCGGGCGTACAGCTCTGCCGGGAGGTAGGGCACCAAGACGAAGTCGTCGAAGCCGAGCTCGGGGTTGAGGTTCTGCACCTGCGGCGCGGTCACCGCGACGAGGGCCGCGTTACCGTCGAGGGCGGGTTCACGACGCAACGCCCGAAGCGCCGCCGCGGCCAGATCGGGTCGGTCCATCGCCTCGATCACGATGGCGCGCAGCGTCTCCCCCGCCTGGGGGGCGATGCGAATGGGGTCGTCCCAGAGGTCGAGCGTCTTCACTCTCGCCCCAAGGCCGCGCAGCACGTGCACGGCCCCCTCGTCCCGCTCGAGGTCGGGGCCATGCCCCACGACGGCGATATAGGCGGCCATCGCCGCTACTCATCACGAAGTTACGGCGAAGACAAGCCGTTTCAACGCGACGCGTCATTGAAACATTTGAAATACCAACCCCACTTCAGGTCTGCTCTGATGGGACCGTTGCTCTTCAAATCCCCGCGATCTGCCATGCACCCACGCCTCCAAGCCTTCCCATTGGCCATCACTTTCGCAGCAATGTCAGCACCTTGGCTCCTTGCCGGCTGCGACACGCCGTCGCCGGCGGCAGAGGAGAGCGAAGACGACGACCGCGGCAAGAAGAAGAAAAAGAAGAAAAAGAAGCAGGACGACGAGGACGAGGACGAAGGCGGCGAAGCTGACGCACCACCCGCCGCGGCCCCCGCGCCAGGGGCGGCCCAGGTGCCCATCGGAGCTTGTCAGGCCACGAACGAGGCGATCGGCAACTACCGCCCCTCGGCGACCGACCTCACGCGCGCTGCCGCCGCCTTTCCGGGGGACGGATGCATGACGAAAGCGCAGATGGCGGGTGCCCTCCAGCAGTGTTCTTCGCGGCTGAACAACAGCCTGCTCTCGGTCGACGTGCCCAATCCCGACTACACGGCTTGCACCGTCTCGACGGCGACGCTCGAGTACGGACCACGCAAGCTGCTCAAGGTGGTGCTCTTCGAGGGCAAGGAGGCCACCTTCTGGGGCCAGGAGGCCATCTTCGACATGGCCTCGGGTCAGCCGTTTCTCTATTACAAGGGCGATCCTGCCTCGAGCGCACTCTGTGGCGGTGGCCAGCGCGACCAGACCAGCCCACAGATGACCGCCGACTGGAAGTCGATCCCACTGGCGTCGCGGGCGGCTTTCTTCTGCGGCGGCCGCACGCCGGCAGGTGAGCAGCCCCCGCCGCCGCCTCCCGCACCGCCCCAGGCCGCGCCGCAGACCGACCCCGGTCAGGCCGCCGCCCTCGCCTTCTTCCAGCAGGTCACGGGCGCTTGCGCGCAGGCGGCATCCCGGGCCAACGGCGCCCGCGTCACCGAGTCACGGCCCAACAACATCTACGTGGTGTTCGACGGAGCGGGGAAGAAGATGCTCGTGCACCTATCCGCTCGCCTCGTCTACGGCCCCTGGGGGCCGTCGGGTGTGATGCCGAAACCCTACATGTACTGCCGACACGACGTCTTCGTGGGCACCATGGACCACTAGGGTTCTCGAGGTCGAGGTCGAGCCCGAGGTCGAGGGTCGAGGTCGAGCCTCGAGTCGGGGCTTAGAGCTTCGTGCCGCCTACGGTGATGGCGTCGATCTTCACCGTGGGGCAGCCGACGCCGACGGGGACGCTCTGGCCGTCTTTGCCGCAGGTCCAGATCCCGTCGGAGATCTCGACGTCATTGCCGAGCATGCTCACCCGGTTGAGCACGTCGGGGCCGTTGCCGATGAGGTTGACTCCCTTGAGGGGGGTCGTGAGCTTGCCGTCCTCGATGAGGTAGCCCTCGGTGAGGGAGAATACGAAGTCGCCATTGGAGATGTCGACCTGGCCTCCGCCGAATCGCGCGGCGTAGATCCCCTTCTTCACCGACTTGAGGATCTCCTCCGGTTCGGACTCGCCCCCTAGAAGAATGGTGTTGGTCATGCGCGGCATCGCATTGGATGCGTAGCTCTCGCGGCGACCGTTCCCGGTCGAGTCGATGCCGTAGTGCCGAGCCGACATGCGATCGTGCATGTAACCCACGAGCTTGCCGTTCTCGATGAGCACCGTGCGTCCGGGCTCGTTGCCCTCGTCGTCGACGTTGATCGATCCGCGCGACTGTAACAGCGTCGCGTCGTCGACCACGGTGCAGAGCTCGCTCGCCACCATCTCGCCGATCTGACCGCTGTAGCGACTGGTCCCCTTGCGGTTGAAGTCGGCCTCGAGACCATGGCCCACCGCCTCGTGAAGGAGGATGCCGCTGTCGCCGGGGGCGAGCACGACCGGGAACTCGCCTGCCGGCGCCTCCTCGGCGTCGAGCATCGCGATGGCGCGCTTGGCGGCCTCTTCCGCGTGCCACTCGGGTGACTTGTCTTCGAAGTAGCCGAGGGTCATACGCCCGCCGCCACCGCTCGATCCCGCCTGCTGCTTCCCGTCCTTCTCCGCCACCGCCCGCACGCCGAAGCGGATCATGGGCTGCACGTCGAAACACATGTGGCCGTCGCTCGTGGCCATGAGGACCTCGCGCACACCTTCGGCGAAGCTCGCCTCGGCGCGCACGATGAGCGGATCGTGCGCGTGAGCCGCTTTGCTCGCTCGCTCGAGGAGCTTCTTCTTGTCGTCGCTCGGGGCCTGGAGGCTGAGCGCGTCGAGGTCGTAGCGGTGGGGAAGCTCGCGCGAGGCGAGCTCAATCGCCTCGTCGTGACCGCCTTCGTCGGCGATGCGCGCTGCCGTCTCGCAGGCCCGGGTCATCGCCTCGTCGGTGAGCTCCTGCGTGTAGGCGTAGCCCGTCGCGTCACCCTTCTGAACACGAACCCCGAGTCCCAACGACACGCTCCGCGACGCGGACTTGAGGATGCCGTCGTCGTAGACGAAGCCGCCGTTGCGTCGGTACTCGAAATAGAGGTCGGCGTAGTCACCGCCGTGGCGCATGCAGACTCCGAGCAGGCGACTGCAGACCGCCGCGTCGATCCCCGCCGGTCCACCGGGCGCGAAGGGAGCCATGGGCTTGGGCGTCTGGGCGTCGTTCATCAGCAGAAGCTAAACACGTGGGGCGGGCGATGTCCTTCGTCGTCGCGCAAATCGTCGCAAGCCCCACCATTCGGGGAGGCTGCCGTGCGAGCCGTGGGCCGAGAAGTGGACGCGGGGCCGCGGGCTCGTTACCTCGGTGAGGCTATGAACCTCTACTCGGTGCTCACCTGGCTCCACGTGGTGGGCAACGTCTTCTGGATCGGTGCCATCTGCGGCGTCGGTCTTCTGCTCACGAGCAGCATCGGCGACGCCAAGACGCGCGGCGAGCTCGCCCAGCGGCTCTATCTGCGCGTGGCCGTGCCCGGCTTCGTGATCTCGTTCCTCCTCGGGATGGGTCGGCTCCTGGGCGACATGACCTTCTTCAAGTTCCCCTGGATGCACGCGAAGCTCCTCTTCGCCTTCATCATCATCGCCCTGCACCACGTCGTCGGCGCCAAGGCGAAGAAGATGGCCAAGGGCGAGGTCACCGAGCCCGGCAAGGTCGGCGTGCTCACCGCGGCCATCGCCGTGCTCGCGGTGGCGGTGGTCTTCTTCGTCATCGTGAAGGTGCCGATGCCCTCCAAGTGACGCCTCGCGCTGGCGGTCTCACGCGAGCGTATGGTTCAACCCGTGTGCTTTCGGGTAGTTAGATGTAGGCAGTATTTGCCCTGGAGCTGCCCGTCAGAGGCGTCGGTACCTTGTTGGAACGGCCCGGGTCCGATAAAACTGCACAACGGTCGGAATCCATCCCACCGCATCCCGTCTCGCCAGTAGATTCCTCTGGCGAGGCAGCACGAGTCCATTCAGGCTCCGCGCACCCCTTCCCCCCGGTCTCCTCCTCTCTAGTGGCGCTCGATCGCGACAAAATTCTGCAGACGGCGCAGAAGCACGTCGACAAGAAGCGGTTCGACAAGGCCCTGGCCGAGTACCGCAAGCTCGTCGCGGAAGATCCGAGTGACGTGCGCACGCTGCTCAAGGTGGGTGACCTCCACCTGAAGCTCGACCAGCACGAGGACGCGATCACCACCTACGAACAGGTGGGCGACTACTACTATCGCGAAGGCTTCTCGGTGAAAGCCATCGCGGTCTACAAGCAGATCCGCGGGATCATCCGCCGGCACGCGCCGCACCTCGAGGGCCGTTACGGGCACATCGTGCCGCGGCTGGCCGAGATCTACACCCAGCTCGGGCTCACCAGCGACGCCCTCGCCGCGTACGACGAGGTCGCGACACGACTGCGCGGCGAAGGCCGCGAGCGAGACGCGCTCGACATCTTCAAGAAGGTCGTCGAGCTCGATCCCCAGAACCCGATCGCCCATCTGCGGGTGGCCGACTCCCGGGCTCGCCTCGGCGACATGGACAAGGCCATCGAGCGCTTCGGCGAGGCGGCCGAGATCATGGTCAAGCTGGGCCGGATCGAAGACGCCCTCAAGGTGCTCGAGCGGCTCCTCGAGTACCGGCGCGACCCGGCCTACGCGCGGCGTACGGCGCAGCTCTACCTCGAGCGGGGTGGCCCCAACGACGGGATGGCGGCCCTCACCAAGCTCCAGGTCGCGTTCAAGAACGACCCCAAGGACCTCGACACCCTCGAGATGCTGGCGGTGGCCTTCGACGCCATCAACCAGCCCAAGAAGGCGATCGAGGTGCTCAAGGAGGCCGCCCGCGTCGCGAACGACGCCAGCGACAAGACGCGCTTCGGCCAGTTCCTCGACACGCTTCTCGCGCGGGCCCCCGAGGACACCCTCGTCATCAAGCTCGACAAGTCGCGCCGGGCCGAGGCGAGCCAGGCGGCCGACGTCGAGGTCGAGGTCCTCGAGGAAGACGAGAACCTCGAGAACATCGATGAGGTCTTCGAGCTCGAAGACGGCGACCTCGAGACCCACCACGAGTCGGTCGAGATCGCGCCCGAAGACCCCGAAACCGCCGCCCGGCGCCTCCTCTACGACGCCGAACGATACCGTGCCGGGGGACAGCTCGATCATGCGATCCGGGTGGTGCGGGACGGGCTTCGTCAGCTCGGCAGCTCGCGCCCGCTGCGCGAACGCCTGAGCGACCTCCTGCTCGAGGCCGGCGACCAGCATGGCGCCATCACCGAGAAGCTCATCCTCGCGCAGGAGCTCGCCAACGAGGGCGTCGTGGACGATGCGGTCCGCACCCTCGACGAGGTGTTGTTGGTGCAGCCAGGCAACCCCGACGCGCTCCAGATGCGTACGAACCTCGGATACCCGCTTCGAACCGAGCAGGGCATCGAGGACCTCACACTCAACCAACCGCTTCAGTCGTACGACGTCGAGTCCGGCGGGGTCGAAGAGGCGCTCCACCGCTCGCGCCACAACTCCAGCCCGTCGATGCCGGCGCTCGACGATCCGTTCGTGCCGACGAACACCGGCGCCCATCCGCAAGCCGCGGATCCGTCGGCCGGGTACGCGGATCCCAACGCTGGCTACCATCCGCCAGCTCAGCAGGCGCAACAGCAGCCGTACGACCCCAGCTACGGCCACTACGATCGGCCCAGCGGCTACGACGCACACGCGCCCTACTCACAGCCCTACAGCCAGCCGGTGGTGAGCCAGTCCGGGAGCTCGCTCGACGAGGTCGCGCTCGAGCAAGCCGAGGTGCTCGCGGAGCAGGGACGGTACGACGAGGCGCGTGCCATCCTCCACCACCAACTGCAGGCGCTTCCGAACCACCCCCTCATCCTCGACCGCCTCGCCGACATCGACGCCATGTCGGTGCACGCGCGGGCATCGCACAGCGGCGACTACCCGCTGCCAAGCCACCCGCCGTACAGCAGCCAGCATCCTCCGTCCTCCTACCCGCAGGGCGGCTACGACCAGGTGCCGCAGTCGCAGCAGCGGCTCGGGCACCAGCAGCAGCATCACTACTCACAGCCTCCCGCCGCCGCCCACGTTGCGCCCGTGGCTCAGCCTCGCAACGAGGTCGACTCCCTGCTCGACCAAGTGCGTCAGGGCGTGGCGAGCCAGGTCGACGAGGGCGATGCCGCCACGCACTACGATCTCGGTGTGGCCTACCAGGAGATGGGGCTTCACCAAGACGCCCTCAGCGAGCTGATGCTCGCGGCACGCGACCCGGCTCGAGAGTGCGTGTGCCTCTCGATGGTGGGCACGATCCAGCTGCAGCTCGGCGACTACGACGCGGCCCTCGACGCTCTCCATCGCGCCTTGAACACCCAGTACAAGACGCGCGACCAGGAGCTGGCTGTCGGCTACGAGATCGCCAACACCTACGACGCCATGCAGATGCCGGAACAGGCGCTGCAGTACTTCGAGTGGCTCGCCCAGGTCGACCCCAACTACAACGACCCGCGCGGCAGCATCTACGACCGCATTCAGCGCCTCCGCACCGAGTCGGGCGCCCTTCCCCGACCCCAAGCCCCAGCGCCGGCACCCCCTTCAGCCGAAGAGCTGGGCGATGCTTTCGGCGACGCCTTCGAAGAGGGCTGAGCGCATCCCCTGAACGCCTCTCTAGCCGCTGAACGGGCTAAGTAGGTGACCGTCTATTCGCTACAAATCGTCGCGAAGCGACGCCGTTTGGGGAGGGACTCCCCACCAACCGTCAAGCGGCTTTTGTGTGGGTGGGGTCGTATTTCGTCTGAAGGGTGAGCATCGCACAGGCGACGCGGAGTAGG
>JAUHZF010000605.1 GCA_030426145.1 Polyangia bacterium | reverse complement strand
CGCACGAGCTCGCGCACCTTGCGCCGCCCGCCGAGGGGCTCCACCTCGCGCCCGTCCTCGTCGACCTCCAAGATCTGGAGCTTGCGGATCCGGTAACGGGGGCCCTCGTCGATGGTGATGACGATGTCGATACCCGAGCGGTCGGGCGTGAGCATGACCCGCGGCGCCGCGACCTGCACCGAGAGGAACCCCTTGTCGGCGTAGTGGGTGCTCAGCAGCAGAATGTCGCGCTCGAAGGCGTCTTGCCGGAAGGGGCCACCAGAGCCGAAGGAGAAGAAGCTGAGGTTGCCCGTCAGCATCAGGTCCCGCAGCTCGTCGTCACCGAGGGTGTCGTTGCCGATGAAGGTCACGCGCCGGACGGTGACCTTCTCGTGCTCCTTGACCGCGAACTTGACGAGGACCTGGTTGTCCTTCTTCGGTACGACCTCGTATCGCGCTTCGGCGAGGAAGTAGCCGTCCTCGGCGTACTTGTCGCGGATCTTCTGCACCGCGCGCCGCAGGGCGGGCTGGTTCACGATGCTGCCGATCTTCAGCTCCTCGGCCACCATCTCGGCCAGATCGTCGTCGTCGACGATGGCGTTGCCGGAGAAGCTGTAGTCCTTCACGCTCGGGCGCTCGCGCACCAGGATGCGGAGGCGCACCTCGGACTCGTTCTGCGTGAGGTCGACCTCGATGTCGTCGAAGTACTGAAGCTCCCAGAGCTCGCGGACGTCGCGCGTCATGCCGCGCGGGTTGAACTTCTTGCCGGGCTTCAGCCACTGGAGGGTCTCTCGGATCTCCTCCTTGCTGATCCGCTCGTTGCCCACCAGCTTCACGTCGACGATCCGTTTGCCACGGGCGAGCTCGGCCGCGGTGGGCGGCAGATCGGGCAGGACGGGCGCGACCGGCGTTGGGGGTTGGGCCGGCTGTCCGCCGCCGGTGCCACCGCCGCCTCCGCCTTGGCCGTCGTCGTCGTCGTCGCCGAAATCGCTCTCGTCGAAGTCGTCGCCACCCTCGCCGGGCTGGTCGCCGGGCGGTGCGGGCGCGTCTTCGGGGGCCTCGGTCTCGTCGCCGTCGGCCGGTTGTGCCCACACGGGCGCCGCTTGGCCCACGACCAGGCACAGCCCGAGGACGCACACGACGAGCCACCGGAGGGGCCGGTAGAGGCCCGAGATGGCTGTTTCCACAGGGTTATCCATGCTCGACGAGGGGGTCCGCCACTGGGCGGGACCGCCGAGCCGTAGCCCAGTCGATGGGCGCCTACAAGGACTCGGCATCCGCGCGGCGTCATCGGCCGCTGCCTCGAGCGAAGCCATCACCCTGGGTATACGGAGCTGCCGGCGCGCCTTGCCCAGGGAGTGGCGGAAAACTTGGCCCGAACAAGGGGTTGCCATCAGGTGGTCCCAAGGGCCAAGCTCTGACCGCCGAATGGTGAACGCCGGTGCAGTGTCGGTACCCACTCCGTAGGGGCCGAGCCGCAGCGACGCGCATCACCCGGCGCCTTCCAGGGCAAGCGCCCGCAGACGGTGCAGAGGGAACAGTTGACGCTTCCGCTCAGTGACGACGGGACCGAGGGTTTTGGTCCCTCCTCCTCTTCGAAATCCAAGTCCTCCCGCAAGTCCACCCGACGCAAGTCGGGGAAGGGTGGCGGCGGAGGCGGCGACGGCGGCGGTCTTCCGCCCGACGACGACGGCGGCAATGCCCGCACCCCCGACGCCTCGCTCGCGCGAGAGGCGGAGCAGCGCTACCTCACGTACGCGCTGAGCGTCATCACCTCGCGCGCGCTCCCCGACGTTCGCGACGGCCTCAAGCCGGTGCAGCGGCGCATCCTCTACGCGATGCTCAACGACCTGTCGCTTCGACCGGACGGGCGGTACCGCAAGAGCGCGGCCGTCGTCGGCGAGGTGCTGGGTAAGTACCATCCCCACGGCGACACCGCGGTCTACGACGCGATGGTTCGCATGGCGCAGGACTTCGCCATGCGTCATCCGCTCGTGGCGGGGCAGGGCAACTTCGGCTCGCCGGACGGCGATGCCGCGGCGGCCATGCGTTACACCGAAGCCAAGCTCACGCCGCTGGCCCTGGAGCTCCTCAGCGAGCTCGGGCAAGAGACGGTCGGCTTCCGGGACAACTACGACGGGACCCGTGAGGAGCCCATCGTCCTGCCCTCGCGCTACCCGAACCTGCTCGTCAACGGCAGCTACGGCATCGCCGTCGGCATGGCGACCAGCATCCCGCCCCACAACTTGGGCGAGATCATCGACGCCTGCGTCGCCCTCATCGACGCCGACGAGGACCTGACCACGGCCAAGCTCTTGCGCCACGTGAAGGGGCCCGACTTCCCCACCGGGGCCGAGCTGATGGCCAGCAAGGCCGAGCTCCGCGAGATCTACGAGACCGGTCACGGTTCGGTGAAGCTGCGCGGCACCTGGCAGCACATCCCGGGCAAGCGTCGCGGAGACAACGACGTGCTCATCCTCACGAGCATGCCCTACGCCGTCGAGCGACACTCGGTGGTGGAGAAGGTGGCCGAAGCCATCCTCAAGAAGAAGCTCCCCATGGTGCTCGACGTGCGTGACGAGTCCACCGAGGAGGTGCGGGTGGTGCTCGATCTCAAGCGGGGGAGCGATCCCCAGCTCGTGATGGCCTACCTCTACAAGCACACCCCGCTGCAGACGAACGTGAACTTCAACCTCACGTGTCTGGTGCCGACCGAGGCCCTCGACGACGAGGAGGTCGACGACGACGCCATCACGCCGGCGCGTCTCGGTCTCAAGGAGCTGCTCCAGCACTTCCTCGACTTCCGCTTCCAGACCGTCACCCGACGCCTCCAGTACCAGCTGTCGAAGCTGCTCGAGCGCATTCACATCCTCGAGGGCTTCGAGATCATCTTCGATGCCCTCGACCAGGCGATTCGCATCATCCGCGCCAGCGACGGACGCGCCGACGCCCAGACCAAGCTCATCGGTCGCTTCGGCCTCTCGGAGCTTCAGGCGGGAGCCGTGCTCGACCTGCGACTGTACCGCCTGGCCAAGCTCGAGATCCTGGCCATTCGCAAGGAGCTGGCCGAGAAGCGGGCCGAGGCCAAGCGCATCCAGGACCTGTTGCGCAGCGAGCAGAAGCTCTGGGCCCTCGTGCGCGACGAGTTGGTGCAGGTGAAGAACGACTTCGCCAGCAAGCGGGCCACCAAGATCGTCGCCAGCGTGGTGGAGCCCGAGTACGGCGCCGA
>JAUHZF010000604.1 GCA_030426145.1 Polyangia bacterium | reverse complement strand
GTGGAAGTAGCGGCGCAGGATGTCGCTGATCGAGCAGGCGACGAAGAAGTACTGTTGCTTGAGGCGGAGCTCCTTGCCCGCGGGCGACTCGTCCTTGGGGTAGAGGACCTTGGAGATGCTCTCCGTGAGGGCCTTCTGCTCCACCGCGCGGCGGTAGTCTCCGTCGTTGAAGACGGCGAGGTCGAACTCCTCCGAGGCGCGTGCACTCCAGAGCCGCAGCGTGTTCACGTGGGGGGTGCAGTAGCCCGCGACCGGGTAGTCGTAGGGCACACCGATGACCCGCTGCCCGCCGGCCCAGCGCCAGCGCATGGTGCCATCGTCGTCTCGTGTCTGCTCCACGTGGCCGCCGAAGCGCACCTCGACCGAGTGCTCGGGGCGCGCGACCTCCCAGGGGCATCCGTCGTTCAGCCACGCGTCGGGCTGCTCGACCTGCCAGCCGTCGATGACCTCCTGCCGGAAGATGCCGAACTCGTAGCGGATGCCGTAGCCGTATCCGGGCAAGCCCAGGGTGGCCATCGAGTCGAGGAAGCAGGCCGCGAGCCGGCCGAGGCCGCCGTTGCCGAGGCCTGGGTCGTGCTCGTGCTCGAGCACGTCGCTGAGCTCGAGGCCGTAACGTCGAAGCTGCTCGGCGGCGAAGTCGTAGAGGCCGAGGTTCAGCAGGTTGCTGTGCATGAACCGCCCCATCAGGAACTCGGCCGACAGGTAGTAGACCCGCTTGGGATCCTGGTCCTGATACGCGCGCTTCGTCTGCATCCAACGCGCCATGAGGCGGTCGCGGATGGTGTACGCAAAGGCGAAGTACACATCCAGAGGCGTCGCGGACTGCGGCACCTTCGAGCGCGTGAAGCGGAGGTGGTCCAGGACGGCGCGCTCGAGCGCCTCCGGGCTCATGCCGGTGCGATCGTCTTCGACGACGATCTTCGTGCCAGGGGCCGAGGTCACGGTCATGGCCGTGAGGGTAGACCCGGCGTCGGTGGGGCGAAAAGCGTCCCGATGGGGTGAGACCCGCGGTCAGCCGGCCTGGGCGACGGCCTCCTTGGTAGCGAGGTCGAAGATGACGTCGGCGAGTTGCTCGGCGTCCCAGGGCTTGGGCACGTAACGAACACCGGGTGCGCAGCGGGTCTCGAGCACGCCCACACCGGAGAGCACGACGAAGGCTTCGTGTCCGCTGCGGGCGTGGATGAGCTCGATGAGCTCGAGGCCCGTCATGCCGGGCATGTTGAGGTCGGTCACGAGCACGTCGAAGCCACCCTCGTCCCATAGGGCCAAGGCGGCGTGGGGGTCTTCGGCGAGGGTCACCGACATGCCCTTGCGGCGCATCGAGCGCCGGAAGGCCTTTCGTACCAGGGCTTCGTCGTCGACGAAGAGAACGCGAGGCGTGGCGTGGTCGTCACCGTGTGGGGATGCGGGATGGTTCACGGGGTCTCCAAACTGGCCAGTGGGCTTTCGCCGCAAGGCCGCTCACCCCTACAGAACGTCGGAACCTGGAGGGACTTTAGCGATAGCCGAATTTTGTTGTTCAGCCGCGGCGACGTCGACGCATCGCGATGGTGCCGCCGAGCTCGTCGCGTAGCTTGCAGAAGCTTGTCCAGCGAACGTCGTCCAGCTCGCCCTCCTCGAGGGCGCGGGCGACGGCGCAGTCCGGCTCACCAGCGTGGCGACAGTCGGCGAAGCGACAGGCCGCGGCCAGCTCCGCCACGTCGGGGAAGGCTTCCTCCAGCGAGTCGATGCCGCCCACCATGCCCAGCTCCCGCATGCCGGGCGTGTCGACGAGCAGGGCACCGGAGTGCAGCCGGATCAGCTGGCGATGGGTCGTGGTGTGGCGCCCCCGCCCATCTCGCTCGCGTACGGCATTCGTCTTCATGCGATCCGCCCCGAGGAGAGCGTTGACCAGGGTCGACTTACCGACCCCCGAGGACCCGAGCAGGGCCACCGTGCGGCCTGCGGGCAGGTAAGGGGCGAGGCATTCGCGGCTCTGCTGGCCATCCCGCATGGCGCGCGCGTTGAGGGTGACCACCTCGGCTCGCGTCAAGGCTTCGACCTCGGCCCGTCGGGCCGCGACGTCGTCGCAGAGGTCGGTCTTGTTGAGGAGCACGATGGGCTCCGCGCCGCTTTGGTAGGTGAGGGCGAGGTAGCGCTCGAGGCGCCGAGGGTTGTAGTCGACGTCGAGCCCCATCACGAGGAAGGCGGCATCGATGTTGGCGGCGATGGTCTGCTCGCGGTCTTCGCTGCCCGCCCTGCGGCGTCGAAACACGGTTCGACGCGGCAGCACCGCGGCCACCACCAGCCGTCGGCTGCGGCGCCGGATGGCGATCCAGTCGCCCACGACCGGCACGACGCCATCGCGATGCATGCGCCCCGGGATCTGCACCGCGCACTCCTCGTCCGCTTCGTCGATCCAAACGCGGCCCCGGCTCGCGCGCACGACGCGGCCGACGTCGAGGTCGGGCTCGCCGAGATCGGCACGACACGAGGCCAGGGCGTCGCCCCACTCGGCGTCCCAGCCGAGTTCTGTGGGTCCTGGCTCGCTCACGTCTTGCTCCCCGAGCCTAGCAGTTCCCATTCGCGCTTCAGAGTGAGAGGTCGAATTGCTCGATCTGCGCGATTTTGGGTCCTTAGCCCCCGGCAGGGACTAGAATGACGCGGATGGCAAGTGGCGCGCCAACTACCGCGCAGTTCGAGGTCGAATCCGGCGGTGTGACCGACCCGGGCAAGAAGCGACCGATCAACGAGGACAGCCTCCTCGTGCGCCCCGATCTCGGCCTTTACGTCGTCTGCGACGGTGTAGGTGGTCGGAACAGCGGCGACCTCGCATCCAAGCTCGCCACGGTGAGCATCGCGAACTTCTTCGAGGCCAGCAAAGATGGGAAGTGGCCGGAAAAGTACGGCTCGCTGCTCGACCTCACCCTCCCACCGGCGGCCCAGCGGCTCTGCGCGGCCGTACGCAAGGCCAACCTCGACGTGTACGACATCGCGTCGACCCGAGAGAAGCACGACAAGATGAGCACGACGGTGGTCGCCGCTCATTACGAGCCGGGCACCGAGATCCTTCACATCGTGCACGTCGGCGACAGCCGCTGCTACGGGGTCCGTAAGGGCAAGATCATCCCCCTCACCAAGGACCACACGCTGCGCAACGAAGCGATCCGGCAGTACCCCGACATCACCGAAGAGCGCCTCGCCAAGGTGCCCAAGAACGTGCTGACGCGGGCGC
>JAUHZF010000220.1 GCA_030426145.1 Polyangia bacterium | reverse complement strand
TCACGCCCATCGCCCTCATCCCGCAGCTCGTATTGGGCGGTCTCATGGTACCGACCACGACCGTGCCCGCCTATGTCGACTACTTGATGTACACCATCCCCGCGCGCTGGGGCTTCGAGGCAGCGATCGTGCCGCAGCGCTCCGCGGTGAAGAACGACACCGCCTGGATCCTCGACCTCGGCGACAAGGACCTCACGAGCGCCGGAGACTTCATCTTCAACGGTGAGTTCGAGTGCGCCACCGCACAAATGGCGAGCGACTCGCTGACGGGTGCGTGGGCCTTCTCGACCTACGAGACCATCTACATCCCCTACGCCGTCATGGGCGGGATGACCTTGCTCCTGTTCGTGTTCATCCTGGTCCTTCTTCGTCGACGCGACCCCTTCTGATCGACAGGCGTCCCGAACGTTTCGGTGACGCCCTTGCACGCGGCCGCGCAACCACTAAACCCCATCTAGCGCCATGGCTTCACTTCTC
The DNA here is from genome assembly GCA_030426145.1 of Polyangia bacterium. Taxonomy (GTDB): domain Bacteria; phylum Myxococcota_A; class Polyangia; order Polyangiales; family Polyangiaceae; genus JAPYTK01. Next base: position 15,424 of record JAUHZF010000220.1, on the reverse strand, counting down.
GGGCGAAAGGTCTCGGCTTCGGCCCTGGCCCTCTTGGCGGCTACGTTGCCATTCGGTGCCGCATGGGCTCAGGACGACGGTCCCAAGTTCGATGGCAAGGGCCGCCAGATCAAGGGCGAAGAGGCGCCGCCGTCCCAGCGGAAGGTCGTGCTTCCGGTGGTCAAGACCTACGCGGCCCCGGCGTATCCGCCCGACGCCAAGAAGAAGAAGATCGAAGGCGAGGTCATCCTCAAGCTCACCATCGACGCCAATGGTCTGGTCGAGAAGGCCGTCGTCGACCAAGGGGCCGGGCACGGCTTCGACGAGGCGGCCCTCGCCGCAGCCCCCAAGCTCATCTTCGAACCGGCTCGATTCGAGGACACCGGTCAGCCCTTCAAGGCGACCATTCGATTCAAGTACGAGTTCAAGCTCGATGCCGTCGAACCGCCGGACGAGACGCCGAAGCCCGAGGTCGGCACGTACCGTGGCCAGCTCGTCGACGCCTCGATCAGCGAGCCCTTGGCCGGGATCCGCATGGTGCTGCGCCTGCCGGACGGCACCGAGCGCGAGACCTACACCGACGAAAACGGCGACTTCAACTTCGGCGAGCTGCCCCCGGGCAAGTACGCCCTCTCCGTGCAGGCCGAGGGCTTCGACCCCCTCGCCGCCACCGAGGAGGTCACGGTCGGGGAAGAGCTTGCCGTCACCTACCGGATCTCCCCCGAGGCGGTGGCCGGGATCATCGACGTCGTGGTCGAAGGGGAGCGCCCGCCGCGCGAGGTGACGCGCCGCACCCTCGAGCAACGGGAGATCGCCCGCATCCCGGGCACCAATGGCGACGCGCTCCGGTCGCTGCAGAGCCTTCCGGGTGTCGCTCGACCGCCCGCCATCGCCGGCGTGCTGCTCGTCCGCGGCAGCGCCCCGCAGGACACCCTCACCTTCGTGGACGGGATCAACGTCCCGCTCATCTACCACTTCGGTGGCCTCAGCAGCGTCCTCCCCACCGAGGTGCTCGAGAAGATCGACTTCTACCCCGGCAACTTCTCCGCCCGCTACGGCCGTGCTCAGGGCGGCATCGTCGACGTCGCAGTCCGCTCGCCGAAGAAGGAGTACTCGGGGCTTGCCCAGGTCGATCTGATCGACGCTCGTGTGCTCTTCGAAGGGCCCATTCCTTGGACCGACAAAGAGTGGACCTTCAGCGTTTCCGGGCGGCGCAGCTACCTCGACGCGTGGCTCGGACCGGTGCTCGAAGCGGCGGGGACCGAGGTTGCTCAGGCCCCGCGCTACTACGACTACCAGGCCGCCATCGAGCGCAGCTGGGACACGGGAAAGTTCCGCGCCTCGTTCTACGGCTCCGACGACCGCCTCGAGCTCGTCGTGGGCGAGCCGGGGCCCGGCGAGCCCGCCCTCGCCGGCAACATCGGCCTCATCACCATCTTCCAGCGGGGTCAGCTCGGCTACGAGCACGACATCACCCCCGACGACCGCGTCGAGGTGCAGTTGGCCTTCGCCCACGACCAGCTGAGCTTCGGCCTCAGCAACCTCTTCTTCAACCTCGACAGCTATCAGTTCCTCGGTCGCGCCGAGTACACCCGGAAGCTCGGCGCCCTCGCCACGCTCAACATGGGCATCGACATGCAGGCCGGCGAGGCCTCCGTCGCGGCCCGCTTGCCCGCTCTGCCCCGTCCGGGCCAACCCGACAACGGCCCCTTCTCGACCCGACAGCTCATCACGGCCGACGTCGTCGCGGGGGTCTATCGACCCGCCGCCTACGTCGAGGCGGAGATCACGCCGCTTTCGCGATGGCGCCTCGTGCCGGGGATCCGGCTCGATTACGCCAAAGACACCACGCAGCTCACCGCGAGCCCGCGCTTCAACACCCGCTTCGACATCATGGAGGGCTTCCCACGCACCACGGTGAAGGGTGGCGCGGGCGTCTTTCAGCAGCCGCCCCAGTTCGCCCAGAGCGTGCCGCCCTTTGGTGATCCCAACATCCGGGGCAACTACGCGGTGCACTATTCGGTGGGCGTCGAGCAGGAGATCACGCGGCAGCTCGAGGTCAGCCTGGAGGGCTTCTACAAGCAGCTCGAGAGCCAGCCCATCTCGCAGGTCTCCACCAGCGGAGCGTCCAACACCATCGCCAACACGGGCCTCGGCTACGTGGGCGGCGCAGAGCTGCTGGTCAAGTACAAGCCCGACGACCACTTCTTCGGCTGGATCGCCTACACCCTCTCGCGTTCCGTGCGACGCAACGCGCCCGACGAACCCGAGTACCTCGTCAGCTTCGACCAGCCCCACATCCTCACCGTGCTCGGCAGCTACCGGTTCGACAGTGGCTGGGAGATCGGCGGCCGCTTCCGATTCGTGAGCGGCAACCTCGCGGATCCCATCGTGTGCGATGCGGGCAAGAGCGACTGCGACCCAACCCGCATCAACGCCCTCTACAACGGCGTCGGTGGCTACACCCCCATCGCGCTCGGAGGCCTGAACAATGAGCGCCTCCCGCCCTTCAACGCCTTCGACGTGCGCGTCGACAAGAAGTGGCAGTTCGAGCTGTGGGCCCTGTCGGCCTACCTCGACGTGCAGAACGCCTACAACAACCAGAACACCGAGGCGATCGCGTACAACTTCTCGTTCACCGGCCGCACGCCGGTCACCGGCATTCCCATCCTTCCCAGCATCGGTCTGCGAGGTGAGTTCTGATGTCCCGACCTAGCTTCTACGCCCCGCGTTGGCTGCTCTCGGTGCTCGTGCTCGGCCTGTGGCTCATCAGCTGTACGCCGGGCTTCGATGCGGTCTCGAAGATCAACACGCTGCGCATCCTCGCCGTCGAGGTCGACGAGCCCTACGCCGTGCCCGGCGACACGGTTCGATTCAGCCTCACCGCCGTCGATGCCCTCGGCGACAGCCCGCGCGGCATGCAGGTGGTTTGGATCGGCGGCTGCTTCAACCCTCAAGGCGACCAGTACTTCCTGTGCTTCGAGCAGCTCGCGGAGCAGCTCCAGAGCGTGATGGGTGGTGGTGGAACGCCTCCTTCGAGCGAGTTCTTCAAAGGCGACTTCATCAGCTCCGAGCAGAGCGGCGTGCCGCGCGCATCGACCTTCGATCTCGTCATCCCCGACGACATCGTCACCAGTCGACCGCGCCCCGACACCGGCCCCTACTACGGCATCTCCTACGTCTTCTTCGCCGCCTGTGCCGGCACCCTTCGCCCCACCGAGCTCCAGAGCCTGGGCGGTGAGGTCCCCGAGTTCCCGCTCGAGTGCATCGACGACAACGGTCAGAAGCTCGGCTCCGACAGCTTCGTGATCGGCTACACCCAGGTCTACGCCTTCGAAGACGGCCGGCTCAACGCAAGCCCGCCCATCGACGGGCTGACTCTCGACGGCGCCGCCATGCCGGATGGCCAAGGCGACGACATCGTCACCGTTCCGTCCTGCCCGGCCACCTCCGAGGCGCGCCGGACGGCGGGCTGCGGCGAGGACCCGGTCGCCGACTGCACGAAGTTCACGCTCAACGCCATCATCGCCGACGTCGCCGAAGACGACCCGGGCGCCTTCGGCGGCGACGGCCAGCAGCTCCGCGAGACCATCTGGGTGACCTACTTCTCCGACGGCGGCGACCTCGCCCCCGCGATCAAGCTCGTGAGCGACGCCACCCTCGGCTACCGCCCCGACTTCACCACGGAATGGACGCCCCCCGACGAGCCCGGGGTCTACAGCATCTGGGCCGTCGTGCGAGATCAGCGCGGGGGCTCGGACATCGTGCAGCGATTCGTGCGGGTCGAATAGGGCTTCGCGACGATCCGAAGCGAATCGACGGTCATCCAGTTAGCGTCGACCGGGTGTGGCGCAGGGGTCGTCGGGGGTGTCGCCGAACGATGGGGCTCGTCGTACGCGGAGGCAGCCGTAGACCGCGCCCCAAAGGCCACCGTCGCGCACGCCGGGCCAGGTGATGCTCGCCCGGCCCAGCTCACTGTCGCGTGGGAGCGGCGTGGTCATGGGCGAAACACGACCGTCGCGAATGATGACGATGGGCGGGCCGTCGACCGTGAGCTGAGACCACGCTGACGGCCCCTCCCATGCGTCCCGTGCCCAACCTGGGCTTGGCCATGCGAGCGCTGGGTGCCCCTGCCACCGGTCGGCGTCATTGGGGTCGTCCCGCTCCGTCCAGAATGCGGTCCATGCGGGACCGTCATCGTCCTGCAACAACGATTGGAGCGCCTCCCAAACGGCTTCGCGGTCGAGCTCGGCATCGGCCAACGAGTAGACGCCATCCCCATCCACATCGAGGTCTGCCATGGACACATCCGCGTCCGCGGAGGAGGTCGACGTCGCGCGGAACGCGCCCCATTCTTCGGCACTCAGCACTCCATCTGCATCCTCGTCCCCTGCCCGTCGCCGGAACCAATCGCGACGAAGAATCTCATCCTCCAAGTAGTCGCCGACCGTACGCAGCTCCGGCCAATGCCAGATGACGAGCTCGGCGGAGATCTCGCCGGCGATCGTACTCGCGGCGGCCACGCCAAAATCGGTGCCGACCACGACGTGTCCGTCGGCGGCGACGTCGTCTTGGGCGGTCGCCCACGCGGTGGCCGTACGGACGAGCTCCACGACTTCACTCCGGGGAAGGTCGATTCGCGGTGTGCCCTGCGCATCCACACCCACATCGATCGAGAGGGTTCCCATTTGCAGGTCGGCGAATGACCTCGAAGACGGGTCACCGACCTCCCCCATTCCCCAAGCCGTCAGACCCAGGCCGTCCATGAGGCCGTGCATTCCGACCCCGGGCACGTGCACCACGAGCGCGTGCGGGCCGCCGCCGGTCGGCAGAACCAGATGGGCAGCGAAGGGACCACTCGGCCCCTCGAGCACGACGCTGAACCGGGTTGCGCGAGCCACCGGTTCCGCCGGCCGAACATCGGGTGTCGACGGCTCGGGGCCTGCGCCGTCGTCGCCCGCGCACCCCACGACCGCAGCCGCCGCCACGATCGATGCCCAACCCCGTGGACCAACTCCGCCCACCCATCTCCCGCTTCGTCGCAGTTTCACGCGAGAGGTGGCCGCAATTCGGATGCCACGCCAACTCCGCGAGTTGTTTGAGGCCCCTGAGAGAAGAATGCAAAACGTGCGAGCGTGCACGGTGCGTCGTGCACGCGCGAACATCGCTCACGCCGACGGCACCGCCCAAGGCGCGCATGCTACGACCCCGGGCATGAGGAATCGCCGTGGTGCATCGCCAGCGCTCATGCTGCTCGTGAGCGTCGGCTGCAGCCGCGCGTCGGAGCGGACGGAGGCGGTGAGCTCGAGCCCCTCCGTGGATGCTTCCGTTCCCACGGTGACGACGACGAGCACGGCCCCGCCGGGCATCCTGCTCGAGGTGACCACGAAGCACACCGGTGGTCGAAGCCATCGGGTCTTCTCGACGACGCGCCACCGCATCGCATTGCGGCTCGACCGGCCCCGCCGCAGCGAGCAGAACGTCCTGCTCTCCGTGGCGGGGACGTATACGAGCCCGACGGGCGCCGTGGAAGGGTTCCTGATGGTCGACGGCGAGGTGAAGCAGTCCAAGCCCATGACGTGGGCGGGTCGCGTCGTCATCGTCGATGGCCGCGCCCGCATCGAGCGGGCCGCCCGCGGAGCGCCCCTGCCCACGTCCAAATGGAAAGCTGCAAGCGCCACCGTGTTTCAGGGACATCTCTTGGTGCACGAGGGCCAGGCTCAGCCCCTCAAGCCGAGCCCCCTTCGTCAGCGCCGCGCGCTCGTCGACCTCGGCCGCGAGACCGCGGTCGTCGAGAGCGTCACGGCCCTTCCCCTCGCAACCTTCGCCGACGACCTCGTCCGCCTCGGCGCCGTTGCCGCCCTCAACCTCGACATGGGTGGCTGGAGCGAAGGATGGGCTCGACTGGAGACTGGCATCGTTGCGCTGGGAGAGAACCACAGTCAGACGCAACGGCAGTCGAACTGGGTGGTCGTTGGGCGGTGAAGGCCTCCGAGTTCGAGGTTCCAGGTTCGAGGTTCCGGGTTCGAGGTTCGAGGTTCCGGGTTACGGGTTCGAGGTTCGAGGTCCTCGAGCCCGAGAACGAGTTCGAGACCGAGACCGAGAACGAGTTCGAGACCGAGAACGAGAACGCGGGCCCGTGGTATCCTCCGCGGTGATGCGTATCGAGCTTGTGGCTGGGTTTATCGGGTGTGCGGCCTTGCTGGCCACCGCCTGTGGCGATGACGGGGCTGAGACCTCCACCACTGCCAGTACGGGAAGCAACACGGGCGGGGCTACGGCCAGCTCGTCGGCCAGCAACGGGGGCTCGAATGCGTCTTCGAGCCAGGCCAGCACCACCTCTGGTATGGGCGGCATGGGCAACTACCCACCTGGGCCCTACGGCAACCAGGAGGGCGACACCTTCCCGCAGATCGTGCTCGAGGGTTACCTCAGTACCAACCCCTCGGCCCTCGCGACGACGGAGACGTGGACGGACACCTACACGTCCGTCGACCTCTACACGTCCGGCGCCGACTATGCGCTGATACATACGACGTTAACCGGGTGAAGCGGTTGCAAGAAGGTCGCCCCGGGTTTGGGCACCCAAGGAAACGGAACTGGCGTCACCACCGAGATCGTTCAGCAGAACGGCGGGATCTTCATCGAGCTCGTCGTCGACGTGAACAACGACCCGATGGCTCTCCTCGACAGCTGGGTCGCCGCCTACTCGCTCAACGGTAGCGTCATGCACGACAAGGACGGCATGGCGAACTTCGCACTCTCGGACATGGGTGCGAACCGCGAATGGGCCTTCATCATCGATCTGTCCAACATGGAGATCGTGTGGCGGGCCTTCGGAAGCCTCGGGGGCGGCCTCGCCATCGAGGACTACGCCGCGGTCGAAGGTCTGGTCGAGATCTGCACCGCGCAGTACCTCAACTGCCAATAGACCGCTTCGGTTCCGCACCGAACGCGATTCTCATCGGGCCGGTGTCGTCGGCCCGATGATGGCGTGCCGTCAGTTCATGGGCGCGATGGCGACCCAGGTGAGGAACTCGACCCCCTCGCCGGGGTCCATCTCGATGGTCATGCCGTTGGTGGACACGCGGCCCGTGGCGACGGGGTGATAGAGCGCCGTCTGAAGGCTGCCCACGATGAAACTCCCCTGCTGGTAGAACTGCACCGGGGTGTTGGCCGCGAGACCCGTGGTGTTGTCGAAGCTGAGCTGCACCTTCGCTGCCGTGCCGGGTGCGCTCTCGAGGTCGAAGGCGGCGTCGAAGGGCGCGAGGGCGTAGAGGGCCACAGCGCCCAAGCTCGGGTCGATGAACTCGTCCTGAAGGCCCGCGTCGACCTTCTTGGCGAAGAAACGTTTGCCGTCGTCGCCGAGGGCCACGTCTTCGAAGTCGAGGTTCACCCTCACCCCGGCTGGAATGTCGATCGTCGCCTCGCCATTGGTCGCCGCCTGCGCCGGCGCGCCCATGTCGTCTGTCTTGACGACGAGCGCGTCGCTCGCGGCCGGGTACGACAGGAGCGTCAGGGAGCCGAGGTCGACCGACGGCCCCGTCGCGGTGGGGTCGAACGGGTAGTAGTTGACGAAGTAGCCGTACTCCCGGCTGTGCGGAATGAGCGACCAGTCGCTGAGCAGCAAAGGAAAGCCGACCTCGATGTCGAAAGCGCCCGCGGCATCGGTCGTATCGGGTTCACAGCCACCGGGACCGCAGACCGTCATCAGGACGTCCGTCACCGGTGAACCGCTCTCGTCGACCACCTCGCCAGTCACATCCGTCACGCAGATCCAGTCTGGACCTGGATCTACCCCTGGCTGCGGGGCGCAACCACCACTGCCGCCGGTTCCGTTCCCGCCGCTTCCGCCCGCGCTCGTGGTGCTGGTCGTCCCCCCCGCGCCGCCAGAGCCGGTGGGCTCGGACGCGTCATCACCGCAGGCATAGCCCGCGAGAGCGATGGTGAGACAGGCCGCAAACAAGGGAAGCCGCATGCCGCTAGCTTAGCCCAATGCCGTTCGCATGAGGGCGGACGGTTCGAGGTTCCAGGTCGAGGTCGAGGTCGAGGTCGAGGTCGAGGTCGAGGTCGAGGTCGAGATCGAGGTCGAGGTCGAGGTCGAGGTCGAGGTCGAGGTCGAGGTCGAGGTCGAGGTCGAGATCCGGCGTCTACTGGGCGTAGCGCCAGGCACCAGCGGCCCCGACTGCCTTGCGCTCCTTCACCAGCTCTTTGGCGAAATCGTCGAGCGCGTCGAGGGCTTCGGTCTTCCCATCGTGCGAGAAGCCACGCACCCGCTCGGCGTAGGTGGGCGCCTCACGCAGGAATGCACGAATGAGGTCGGCTCGAACCTGTTCGAAGTCGACCATGCGGCCTGCTCCAAGACGCTGGAGCGCAGCGCCGTTCACACGTTGCTCTACGGTGTGTTCGGGAAACACCAACATCGGCTTGCCGAGATAAAGGGCTTCACCCACCAGCTGATTGCCCGCGGTGGTGAAGAGCGCCTTCGCCCGCGCCACATCCTCGAGAAACCCCATGTTCGCCGGGGCTCGGTAGTCGACGCGTCCGTCGACACCGCGACGCGATGTGCCGTAGACCACGACGTCTTCTCCACACCCGTGAAGGGCTTCTTCCACGTGCGGCAAGAGCTGACGGTCACCGTTGTTCAGGTAGACCAAGAGGTGCTCGCCACGCTTCGGCCGCACACGTTGGACCTCATCCCGCAACAATGGACCGACGCATCGCACCCCGCGGCTCACGGCTGGCGCGTCGTAGAAGCTCGACACCACCGCACGCGCCGGGAAGCCCACCACCATGCGGTAGCTGATGACGTCGCGCACGGCGCGCACCCGGTCCTGGGCCGCGAGCGGGGGACGGCAGTGCGTGAGGATCCCGAAATGGTCGAATCCGATGCGCGGGATCCCGAGGCGCGCTGCGGCATGGTGCACGTAGGTCTCGCAATCACTGATGACGATGTCGGGGTTGAAGGCCCGGATGGCGTGCATGGTGTCATGCAGTGCTGGGCCCCCGAACATGGCGTCGCTCATCTTGCTGAAGTTGTCGCGAGCCGTGCGCCACAGGCAACGCTTGCCCGACGGAAGATAGGTGTAGTCGAGCACCGGCGTCTTCACGACGTCCGCGAACTGAGGCGCGATCATCTCGTAGGCGCGCCCACTGGCGAAGACCTGAAGCGAGTGTCGTCGCGCGAGCTCTGGCAACACCCCCAAGGCTCGAGTCGCGTGACCTCGGCCATAGCCGAACACCCCGTAGACGACGCGCATGTTCCGTAGTTAGGCCGATCGGGGGGCGGCGTGGTGTCCCTTTGGTCACCTTGCCGGATTATTGCGGTGTCGTTGCGGTGACGTCCCTCGCAAGTGCCTGATAATCCGTTCAGACACGACCACGCGCGGCCACGGCCGGCTCTGTCGGGCGGCTGGGGGATGACGTGGTTTGCCGACGTCGACGCGGTGCGAGGTCGGCGAGCAGCCCACGCTGCGGAACGCTGTAGATGGCGTGCTCGCGGAGTCCCTCGCGGCGAAGGATCGCATTCGCGGCATAGAGCCCCGAGGTGAACGCCGCCTCCATCAACATGCAGGGGATCGGGAGCTTGACCCAATCGCCGGCGAGACACAGGCCCGGAAGCTCGGCGTGCTCGGTCTCGGGCCGCTGCGCGGCCATGCCGACATGAAACGCCGTGAAGTCGTCCCGCACCTGCGTGATGCGATGTTGCACCGTCGCCTCCACCAGCTCTGGGAAACGTGTCTTCATCTCCGCGATCATGAGTCCCTCCACTTCGTCGTCCGGCACGTCGTCCGGAACGGCGTAACAATGAAGCTCGATGACGCTGCCGTCATGCGCGGTGGCCCAGTCGCGGAGCTCGGGCACGATGCGGTCGAACGAGCTCACCGAGTCCAAGACCCGCTCGCGCTCCGTGGCGAAGAAGACCGGCATGTCGGTGCGGAACGGACGGTCGAGCCATACCCGCGTCACGGCGTAACGTTGCCCGGCGCGCAAACTGGAGAGCTGTTGCATCAATCCGGGCGCGGCCTGGTGCATGCCCGGCGAAGCCTCCGCGATGGCACGCGTGACCTTGGCCGGCGTGGCGAGCACGGCGTAGTCGAAGTGGCGGCTCCCCTCCTCGGTGGTCACGTTGAAGCCTCCCGCCTCAACCGGTTCCACGCGTTGGACGGCACAGCTCGTGAGGATCGTCCCTCCCTCACGCGCGAGGTGGGCGGCGATGGGTCCGACGAAAGCCGTATCGTAGTCGCCGAGCGGGTAGTCGTAGGTGAGACCCTCGGCGTGGCTGAGGTAGTAGAAGTGAAAGCTCTTCACCAGCTCACCCATGCTCAGCCGGTCCTCGTCGGAGAAAAAGGCCCGGGCGAAGGTGTTGAATACGAGCTTGAGCGACGACGGAAGCTCGGCCCGTCGGGCGAAGTCCTCGTAGGTCACGTCGTCGAGAAGCCCCGGGGTGTGCTCCGCGTCGTATTCGAGAAACACGCCCATCTCGTCGCGCGCGGCGGAGGTGAGGATGTCACGAAACCGGTAGAGCCCCGCCCTCCCCAGCCCCAACAGATTGAGGACGGGCACGGTGTCGACGTCGGCGAAGCCCCAGGTCTTCCCGCCGACCTCCATGATGGCGTAGTCGGTCACGGCCTTCATGTGTTTGCGGAGGCCCATACGCGCGACGAAGTCGTTGAGGTTGTAGTACTGGCGAAAGAAGGCGTGGAATCCATGGTCGACCGGAAGCTCGGTGCCCGTCTCGTCGGTCTCCCGCCAGCCTCCGACCTTGCCCCCGAGATAATGGTTGGCCTCGTAGAGCGTGACGTCGAAGCCGCGCTCTGCGAGCGTCACCGCGGTGCTGAGTCCGCCGAGACCGCCCCCCACCACGGCGACCCGCTTGCCGCGTTCGAGACGCTCGGGTCGACCCGCATCGGGCTCGACGACGCAATGGCGGTAGCCACCAAAGCGCCCCTCGATGAACCGCGCGAGCACGGGCCGAAGCGTCAACAGGTTGCGGTCGAGCCCGGTGGCGCGCGCGTAGCGAACCGCGAACAGGAGCACGACCAGAGCGGAGGCGCCGAGACAGACGAAGGCGGTCGTGCTCACGCTATTCGAACCAATCGTCGGTCAAGCGGCGCGCATCGCCGCAGGTGGTATCGTCGCTGACGCGAATCATCCGAAACCACGACTTGCCAGGGACGGGCTTGGTCTCGGGTGCGTTCTCCAACATCGACGAGGTGGTGCTCAGGATGCTCTGCTCCTGGTCGAAGTAGACCTTGCCGCCGATCTCGTCGTCGCCCTTCACCTTGCCCAAGAAGCGGGTCCAAGAGCGGGTCGCGACGTGGATGTCGCCGGTCACGATGCCGTCGATGCTGATGGTGACGCCAGGATTGCCGTCACGGTCCTGGTCGACCACCCGGTCGTCCTCGGCGTCCTGCGGCAATGCGTCTTTGGCCGGCTTCTTCAGCCGTGCGCCCATCACCACGAGTCGACGCCCGGTGCGAACGGTCGTCGTCCCGCCCTTCTCGGTGACCACACCGTCGAAGTAGGGCGGCGGGAGCGCCTTCTTGAACTTCTCGGGGAGCTTGGTGTCCACGAACTTCGACCCCGAGTCGATGTCGAGCCGACACAACGTTCCGCCACCCCGAAGACGGTCGCCGTCCTGCTCGAGGTCGTGCAGGACCACGGTGTTCGTCTTCGCGTAGATCTTCCCCACCACGGGCACCTTGGCCACGGTGGTCGTCACGCTGGCGACCACCCACTTGCCACTGAGTTGGTTCTTCGCCTCGAGCGGCTCGATCGGCGAAAGCCACGTGGCCGCGCCCACGGCGGTCGCCAGGCCCAGCGCCCCTAGTCCCCATTTGCGGTGCATCATCAGCTCGTCTCCTCGTTCTTCTCGGTTGGTCATGCTCGTTGCTCGAGGGCGGCTCGCGCTGCGGCGCGGCCAGAGAGGGCAGCCAGGGGAACGCCGCCCCCGGGGTGGGCGCTGCCGGAGGCGAGGAACAGACCTTTCACCTTGGACACCCGATTGGACGGGCGCTGAAAGGCAGCCGTCTGGTTGTTGCTCGCGGCGCCGTAGATCGATCCGCGGCTCCCGCGAAAGCGCGTCGCGAGCTGTCGTGGCGTTCTCTCCCAGACGAGCTCGTCGTCGGCGTCGCAAAGGCCCGCCTCACGGGTCCGCGCCATCGTCACGTCGCCCAGCGTGCGATAGACGCTGTCGTCGCGATGCCCTCGCCGGGGCTCCGCCGGCGCGTTGGCCATGATGAAGACCGGCTCTTCTTCATCCCATCCGCGGCGACCGTGGTTGGCCTCTTGTGCACAGAGGTAGACCGTCGGCTCGGCCGGTGGCCGGTCGCGGTCGAAGATGTCGGCGAACTCGGCTTCGTAGTCGCGTGGGAAGAGCACGGTGTGGGCCACACGGGCATCGTCTCCGTGTCGTCGGCGCGCCCGGATCACCCCGGTATATCCCGACATGGAGGGGGTCTCGGTGACGGGGATCCCGTGACGGAGCTTGGCGGGCAACAATGACTCGACCACGTGGGCGACGTCGGCGTTGGCCACCACGCGCGGGGCCGAGAGCGCGGTGCCGTCCTCGAGCTCCACGCCGAGCACGCGCTCGCCGAAGAGCTTGCGCTCGAGCATGACCCCAGACACCGGCGTGCCATAGCGAAAGCACACGCCGAGCTTCTCCGCCGCCGTCACCAGCGCCCGAACCAGCACGAACATGCCTCCTTCGACCCCGTATCCCCCGAGGCCGAGTTCGACGTGGGCGATGCAGTTGAGGGTGGCCGGAGCGGAGCGGGCGTCGGACCCGTTGTAGGTCGCGTAGCGCGCGAGGAGCATGCGTAGGTGTGGATCGGACACGCGCTTCTCGATCGCGCCCCACATCTTGCTCATCGCGTCGACCTTGGTGAGGCCGGCTAGGGCCGCGGGTCCTGCCGCGAGCACTGACTTCACGTTGGGCGCATCGCCGTAGACGAAGACGGGCGCCGCGGCGTCCCAGATCCCCTTGCTGTAACTCAAGAACCGCTCGAGCTCGTCGGCTGCATCTGCACCGAGGGAGCGTCGCACGCTGTCGATGGTGTCGGCGGCGGCGTGGTAGACGTCGACGACCGCGCCGTCCGCGTAGAGGTAGCGAAAGCCGGGCTCGGGCTGGCGCAGTGTGACCAAGTCGCGCATACGCAGGTCGGCCATGGCGAAGAGGTCTTCGAAGACGTCGGGCAGTGTGAGCACGCTCGGGCCGGTATCGAACTCGACGCCGTCGACGACGGCGCGCCCCATCTTGCCTCCGGGTTCGTCGGCGGCCTCGACCACGCACACCTTCAGGCCCTCGGCAGCGATCGCGATGGCCGATGCCAGCCCCCCGACGCCGGCCCCGATGACGATGGCGTCAAACACGCTGCTGCTCCTCGAGGCTGGCTTGCCCCGCCTCCAGCGCCGCGCGCGGCTTGCGGCCGAACCAGCTCAGGATGCGCGACGCGAGCCCCGCTTCGCCATCGCGGTCGTCACCGATGAGGGTCTCGAAGCCTGCCGTGTCTCCGGCCGCGAACGCGGTATGGCTGGCAAGGCCTTCGACGAGCGCCTCCTCGAGCGCTAGCAGGAGCGCCTTGCCCGACGAGTCGGCATCGAGAGGAGCGCCGAAAGACACCACCGCCGCCGGCTGCGGCGCCTCGCGGAAGGGGTAGCTGAACGACACGGGCACCACGCGCGCCTTCGAGGCCCGGGCGAGCATCGCCACCCCGCTCTGGAGCCGAAGGGGACGGAGCTCGGGGGGGTAGAGCCGCCCCTGCGGAAAGATCCACATGGCCTGGTTGGGCCGCAGGAGGAGCGCGGCAGACGCACGCAGGTCCTTGATGGCCTTCTTCGGGTGCCCGCGGTCGAGCGGGACCGCTCCGAGCCACCCGAAGAAGGGGAGCTTGCGGAGATTGTCCGCGTCCATGAGGCAGTAGCTCTCGCAGCCGAGCAGGTCGTCGAGGGCAACGAGCAGCAGGGCGTCCCACCACGAGCAATGATTGGCCGCGAGGATGAGCGGCTCTTGGTCGAGCCGCGCTCGTACCGCCGCTAGGCCCGCGACGTGAACGCCGTCGAAGGACCGCGCCAGCTTGCGCCGCACATAGGGCCGAAAGACGCGTTGGAACCAGCGGCGGTGGCGAACCACGTGACCACTCGAGAGCACCACCTCGCTCATGGCACGGTCTCCAGCTTGGGCTCGAGCGACTCGTGTCCGGGGGCCAGGCGATGGGCGCGCGCGGCGTAGGTGCGTCCCGCCCATCGGAGACGACCCGACGCGCTCCAGCGGAAGGAGTTGACGGCGATGGCGCACAGCGCGGCGATGCTGAGCGGATGCAGCACGAGCCCCGAAAGCGGCTGACGGTAGCGGAGCGCGAGCACCATACGCAGGGTCACGTTGCCCATCACGCCCGCCGCCGCCGGCGCCACCCAGTGGGGCTCTCCGCTCAGCACGGCGTAGGCCAAGGCGGCGTAGGGCAGCACGAAGAAGAAGAGATGCACCGCGAGGATGGCCATCAGCGCCAGGGGTGAGCCACCGATGCCTTCGTAGATGTTCTTGCTGAAGCCCTCCCAGACCTCGCGCCCAGACGTGTACATGCGGCAGCTCGCGATGCGGTCACCATCGGCGAAGACCACCCGCTTGCCCGACCGCTTGGCGTGTCGGCAGAAGGCGACGTCGTCGACGATCTCGTGGCGAACGGCGGCGAAACCGCCGAGCTCGTCGTAGGCCTCGCGGCGCATCGCCATGAGCTGGCCGTTGGCCGCGACGAAGCGTTCGTCCTGGCACGCGAGCACCAGAAGCTGCGGCAGCCAGCTCGTGTAGGTGAGGTGCAACAGCGGCATCACCAGACGCTCGGCGAACGAGCCCGTCTCCTGACGTGGCACTGCACTCGCGACGTCGGCGCGCTCGAGGAGCGAGCCCAACCTCTCGATGGCTTCGTCGGAGAGGGTGACGTCGGCGTCGATGAAGACCAACACGTCACCGGTCGCGTGGCGCGCGAGCTGATGGCACGCGTGGGGCTTGCCGACCCATCCGTCGGGCAAGCCAAAACCCTTCACGATCCGGAGCTGTGGAATTTCCTCCGCGAGGCCCGCCAAGATCTGCGGGGTGCGATCGGTCGACAGGTCGTCGTAGACGATGACTTCATGGACCGGGTGGCGGCTCCGAGCCACGCTACGCACGGCCGCTTCGATGCTCGCCTCCTCGTTGCGTGCGGGAATGAGCACGCTCACCCGACCTGCGATTCGCGCCCCTCGCCGGCCGCGCGCCCACGTGAGCAGGTTGAACAGCGTGATGGCGAGCGGAACCGAGATGGGTGCAGCCAAGAGCGCCCAGGGCAGCCAATTCATCGTCCCCCCTCCATGGCGACCGGCTCCCCCGGTGCCCACGCCCTTAGCAGTCGAGACCACCGTTGCTCACGCGGTCCGCTGAACAACGGCAACCACATCGAGTTGT
>JAUHZF010000219.1 GCA_030426145.1 Polyangia bacterium | reverse complement strand
GATCCGCGCGGCTCCGGAAGGAACACGACCCGCGGGGCGAAGCCGTGGCCGTCCTTTATGTTCCGCTTTCCGACTTGGACGAGCGTGGGGTCGCCCATGGCGTCCAGGGCATCCTTCACCTGGCCGATGACCGTGGCCAACGTCGAAGGGGGGCCGGCGTCTCGCACGAGCGGCATTTCAGAGCCCCCTCTTCGCGCGCCACTCCTCGGCGACCGGCAGGTACTTGCGGAAGACCTCACGGAGGTCGGGTGTCTCCCCCAACTCGCGCCGCAGGTGCTGGACCTGATTCGAGGCCGTAAGGATGATCTCGCGCCCCGCCGCATCGGCGTCGATCGAGATCCCGGACCGCTTCTTCGGCTTGCCGACGACCTCTCGAATCTCCTTGTTGGAGGCACCGGCGAGCTTCATCGCATCGCGTCGGGCTCGACGCTCCGCGCGGTTACGACGCATGCCGGCCTTCACCTTGGCGCGCATGTCCTCGGCGATGGCGATGGCCGCGTCGATCATGGGGCCATCAAAGTCCTGGACGGCCTTCAGCTGCTCTTTCAGCGCCTCGAGCATCACAGCACCCCCGAACGCCAGCGGTCGGCCTTGCGCGAGCTCCGCGCGCGGGCACCGTTGTCGGCCACCGTGGTCTGGTCACTGGGCCGCGGGTTGATGGGCTTTCCAGCGAGCCAGCGCTGGAGCATCTGCTCGTCCTGCTCGAAGGTCTCGCGCAGGCGGTCGACGGCAACCCGGAACTCCGGGTTCTCGAATTGGAGCGAGACGACGGCGCGGCGAGCAGCCAGCCGCGCGCAGACCTCCACGACCTGCACCGGGTATGGCTCCGCCAACGGGGCGCCATGAGCGGTCAGGTGCTCGTCGATGCGAGCCGAGGCCGCCTCGAGGTGGGCGTCGAGGCGGCGCATCTGGTCGACGACAACGTGCAGCCCCTTCCCCGCTTCGGCGAAGGAGGTGATAGGCGTGCCATCATCGCTCAGGCGGAAGAGGTCGAAGGCGACCGGGGCGACCCCGTACACCTTGTTCGTCTCGAGACCCGTGGCGAGCGAGCCGCCGGTTGGAGCATCGACGGTGACCTTGTCCGCGCCGTTCAGGCCGTGGCCCGGGACGCGCATGACGCCCGTCCCGAGGTCCACCTCCTCGACCAGCATGCCCGACGTGACGAACGCCCGGGCCGAAAGGGCCAGGTTGAACACGTCGTCTCGCGTTGCGTAGGGCATGGGTCGGGTGGGCGGCGGGAGCCCGCGGGGGCGGGCGTCATGGGGGTCAGGACGGGGTCGTTTCGAAGTACATCTGGGCAAAATGCGGCAGCCCTGCGGCGGCCGCTGCGTCCAGGTCGGTGATCATCGAAACCTTTCGGGTGCGCTTCGACTGCGGGTCCGCCTCACCGAAGAGCGTCGTCACGGGGACGAACTCCTTATTGGGAGCGGCGAGTTCGGCCCAACACTGGGACGGCTTCTTCGCGCAGAGCGACATCCACATGTGCTTGCCCGGGTTGGCCTTCACGTAGGGGTGATCGTCTAGCTGGGGGGCGATCCAATAGCGGTAGGGCGTCAGCCCCGCCGCTCCGAGGAACTGGCCATCGGCCTGGGCAGCCTTCAGAGCCTCGATGGAGTACTTGTTGGTCGTGGCGCCGAAGGCAGAACCCGAGATCTGCAGCGCGAGTCGCTGAATCGAGATCTCGTGGAACGGGTCCATCATGTGGCTGGGGCCCACGATGTCGGTAACCCGGTTGCCCATCGTCCGGTTCGGCAGCGTCGGGTGCGGGACCTTCTGCATGTTCGACACCATCGTGCCGAATACGCCGGCATCGGTGATCTTGCCTGCCCCGAGGAAAAGGTTCGCGAAACGGCCGCTGTCCTTCCTGAATGGGTGCGAGTAGTGCCTCGGCGTCGCGGTGCCGTCCGTGAACAGCGGAAGGCCGTTGGGGGCATCGGGCTGAGGAATGGTGAGTGCCTTTGCCGTGACCCCAAGCGCGGCGTTGGTGAAGCCCTCGTAGAGCAGGCTGGCCACCAGCTGGGCCTTGTGGGAGCGGGCCGCCTCCACCACCTCACTGCCGAGCCCTTCCACCCCGAAAGCCTGCTTGAGGACGAGGTTGCCGGTCGCCTGGTCGATGGCTGCGTCCCACTCGAAGTTCAGATCCCAAGGCTGAACCTCGACGGCGGGCGCCGCGATGTGCAGGCTGTTGTAGGAGCGCTGCCCCTCGAAGGGCTTGAACTGCATCGAGCTCGGAAGCCGAATGGGGATCTTCACCTCAAACATGCCAGCCGAGACTCGAGTCCCGACTTCGGCCCATGCGACCTCCTCGTCGGCCGACTCGTTCAGCGCGTGGAGCCCCTCGGTGTTGAAGGTGACCGCGAGTTCCTGCACCTGCGGGTCGACAACCCCCTGATGCGTGAACCCGGGGAAGACCTTGAGTGGTAGCGCGTTGCTCATTGTTCGTTCCTTCCAGGCGTCGGCCGCCTCAGATCACCTTTTGGATGACGCGAATCGCGCCGGTGAGGGTTTGGCCGGACCCGCCCTTCGCGACGGTCACGGTGAGGATGTCGGTCTCGAGGAGGTTGAGCGCACCCGCGACGCCCGAAAGCGTGAATGCGGCCGGCGTGAACGCCGTGATGGCGCCTTCGTCGTCGGGGTCGGTCGAGTAGGTGCCGACCACCACCGGGGCGCCGCCTGCACCATCGCGCTTGCTGATGGTGATCGTGGCGTTGTTGGTGTCGTCCGCGGTGACAGCCGCGCCGATGAACTCGATAGCGGTTACGACACCGTGAACGGGCTGACGGACGATAGCGCGCTCCGCGATCGTCGCGTTGGCCGCTCCATCGGCTACCTCGAAGGATCCGCCCACGAAGGCGTCGAGGCTGTGGGCAGCACGCCCGAGCAGCCAGGCCACCGGCCCGACCCACAGCACGGGGTTGCCGTCCGGCCCGATCCCGAAGACGACGCCGCCAATGGACCGGTTATCACCTCCGAAGTTGCTGAGCTTGCCCGGCGTGTTCTCATCCGCGATGAAGAAGGTCCTGCCGAAGTCAGCATCAGTGAATCCGTCTCCCGCCTCCTCCGAAGCTGGAAGACCTTCGACCCATCGCTGGCTGAGCCGAATGTAGGCGGAGCCCGCGACGCTCGATACGTCGGACATCTTCGACGGATGGGCGATGCCCGCCCCGATCTGTCCCGGGGTCGCGCCGTCGTTGAGCGCCGCCAGACCCGTAGCCGGGTCGACGGTGACGAACTGGCCGAAGCCGGCCTGCGCGTTGGCCGCGAGGGGCCGCGCCGGTACGACAGGGGGTAGTCCGGTGCTCTCGTGAATGAACTCGGGAGCGGCGTTTTGGGCGGCGGTGGGCATGACGTTCTCTCCAGGTGTGAAGCCGGTGAGCGGCTACATCAGATGGCGGGATCCCCCGCGTGGTTCTGGTTGCCGAACAGCGCCTGGTGCGACGCGGCCAGCTCCTTCGGATCGAGCTGCGTGTTCTTGGCCGCGCGGCGAACGGCTTCGCTCTCCTCGCTAGCCTTGAGCGAGCTCGCGACAGGACCGCGGGCTGCGGCCTCCCGGTCGACAGTGAAGGGAGTAGTGACGACGCCACGGCCTCGCCCGCTCTTCACCTTTCGGGTGACCATGGCTTCGAACGCCTCGAGCTTCATCGATTGAAACTCCGGGGCGAGCGCCATCTTGCGCCGGCCGCGATCGTCCACGTTGTCGACGAAGACGTCGCCGCGGGCGAACCCGGGTACGTTGGCGGCGACGAGCTTCTTCGCCGCCGCCATGCGGCGCTCAGCGCGGTGCTGGCGGACAAGCTTCTTGTTCTGACCTTCGACCTTGTCGAGCCGCTTCAGGTCTGATGCGGCTGCGTGGGCGGCCCCCACCAGGTCGTCGTGGTCGGTGGCCCCGAGCGCGGCGGAGACCTTGTCCAACGTCCCTCGCATGCGGAGCGCGGCGCTCTTCATAGCCGTGCCGCTCGCGCCGGGCTGGAGCCCGAGGATCTCGGCAAGACTCTGGTCGACGTCGACGCGAGCCGAGCGGCGCGGGCGACGGGCGCGAGCCGAAGCCTGCGGCTCGTCGCCTTCCGCTTCCTCGTCCTCTTCGTCGTCCTCCGCCTCGGGATCGGGCTCGGCCTCGGCGTCGGGCTCCGGATCGTCGCCCATGGCCTCTTCGGGCATGGGCTCGTCCGAGGCCTCCTCCATCGGGTCCTCGGTGGCTTCGGGCTGGTCCTGCTCTTCGGTCTTGATGGCCATGTTGCTCTCCTCGCCGCTCGCCACCGCGAGCGCGTGATTGATCACGTCGTCCAGGCTGGCGACGCCGTCGGCGAGGCCCGCGTCCACCGCGGCCTGGCCGGTGAGGCAGTCGGCATTGAGCTCGACGATTGCCTCCATGCTGATCCCGCGGCCCTCGGCCACGGCCTGAGCGAACGCCTCGCCCACCAGTGCGACATCGCGATCGCCGCGGGCGCGTCCAACATCGCTGAGCGGTCGCTCGGACGCGAAGGAGATCTTCCCCTCGCCGGGCCACACGAAGTAGCTGACCTCGACGCCCTGCTTCTTCAGCGTCCCCGCCATCGAGGCGTGAGCGGCGCGGGCCCCGATCGAGCCCACGACCCCCGACCTGGGCACGTAGATCTCATCGGCGACACTGCAGGCCCACCAATATGCTGCGGAGCCAATGAGCTCGTCGGCGTAGGCGTAGACCCGGCGTCCGTGCTCGGCCTTGGCCTGGAGGACGCGTCGGATCGCTTCCTCCACCCCAGCGGCCGCGCCCCCAGGGGAGTCGATGATCATGATGACGTCGCCGGCTGCGAGCGCCTCAACCATGCGGTCGGCTACCGAATCATGGCCGTCGGTCCAACCGCCGCAGACGTCATGGTAGCCAGAGCGCTGCTCGAGCACCCCGAGCACGTGGACGGCGATCACCTTGGTCGCCTCCTCCACCTCGCTGCTCTCGACGCTGTAGTGCGGCTGCTGGTAGGTGCCGATCGTCGGCTTCTCCTCGTACAGCCGGAACGTCCGCCCCTCGGCGAGCCGGTCCAGACACAACACCTCACCGCCCGCGTGCTGCGCAAGCAGCTGCGGGGTCAGCTGGAAGGTGCGCTGGCCGGCCACGCCTCAACGGTGATTGGTCGCTGGCAGTTTCGGCAAGCAACCTCGTCACTCCAGAGCGTTTATGGTCGACCTTTGATGGTCGAAGGTCGACCATAAACAAGCCTGGGTGCTACGGTCTCTCCCATGGGCGCACGGAAGGTGGACCCGCGCTTTCAGGTACTGGACGACGCGGAACTGAATTGGCTTCGAGAGGAGCTCAAGGATCGCAGCGAGCAGGAGCTCGCCCGCGAGACGGGGCTTTCGAAGGACACGATCATCCGGATGGCCGCTGGTATTCGTGTCCAGCGTCTAACCGTCCGATGCTTCCGGCGGCATCTCGCGGAGTTGCCGGTTGAAGGTCGACCATAAACCCTCCCAACCCCTGGACTTGCTTGCGCGATTGAGTTGCCACCCGGACAGTTGCCGGTGTGGCCACTCGACTGAACGCTGCCATTCGCACTCGTGTTCACGAGCTGGCTGCTTCCGGTGAGTCGAATCGTGCGATCGGGCGTCAGCTCGGGATCAGCCACACCTCGGTCAGCAAGATCAAGGGCGAGGGCCGCCCCTTCGACGGATCCCCAGGTGGCCCCTCCAACGCCCCACCGCAGAACCATCACGGCGACCAGCCCGCGCCTCCCCCCGACCCCGCGCAGTTCCGCCGCGGCTACCACGACAAGACCTACAAGGCGTCCTCGGGCCCGATAGGCTTCAGCGGGTGGGACCTCGATCGCGTGCGCAACGCGATCACCCTGCACGATCAGGGGCACTTCCTCGAGTCGAGCCTCCTCGCGATCGTCGCGACCCGCTTCGGCCCCGTCTTCGCGGCACTCTCCCAGGCGGTGGCCCCCGTCGTCTCGCTCGCCCGCAACATCAAGGGCGGCACCGAAGGTCTCTCTGGCCTGCTCCGTGACGAGGTCGAGGCGCAGCTGGCCCCGCGTGGCGGCCTCGCTCCATCCCCCTACTTCCCGAGCTCACTATGGGGCTCTGCGGCCATCCTCATCCGCCTGCTGGGCTTCGCGGTTCTCCAGCATGTCTATGGGGACCCCGACCCCGAGACCCTGGTGCGACCGGTCTACACCCGCCTGTGGCCGCCATGGGCAGTCCGCTACGACCGGTACCGCAAGACCTACGTCGCGCTGACCATCGACGGCCCCGTCGACATCATCTCCGGCGACGGGAAGTTCACGCTCCTGGGTGACACCGAGGAGCCCCACTTCGAAGGCGCTGTGCGTGCGCTCGCTTCCGAAGTGATGCAGGGCACCCTCGTACAGCAGGCCCGTAGCGCTTACGTCGACAAGTATGGCAACCCCAAGTGGGTCGCCTTCATGCCCCCGGGCACCGCTGTAAACAGCCCCGAGGGCGACGCGATGTTCGATGCGCTCGATGAGCTCCAGGGCCCCGACGGCATGGGGGTCATGCCCAATGGCGCCACCTACGAGATCGCCCAGATGGAGGGCGGCCAGAACGACGTCTTCAACAGCGCGCTCGACAACGTCTGGAAGTTCGTCGCGGCCATTCTGCTCGGGAGCGACGGCACCATGTCCCCGTCGACCGGGGTCTACTCAGCGCCCATCTTCGCCGGCGTCCGCCGCGACCTGATCTGGCGCGTGCTGATGTGCATCATCCGCGGGATCAACTCCGGGCACATCGACCCCTTCCTCGCCTTCAACTACGGCGCGTCGATCGCTGAGGACGAGAACTTCGTCCAGCCCGCCATTGAGGTCCCGCTCCCCGACGAGGCGAAGGAAGCGCGCCTGAAGGCCGAGGCAGAGCGTCACGAGAAGTTCCTCACCATCGTGGAGCGTGAGAAGAAGGCTGGCTTCGTCATCGACCAGAGCCGCGTGAACCTGCTCGCCGAGCACTACGACGTCCGCACCCCGAAGCTCGGCGAAGAGAAGGAGACGGCGAAGACCTGGAACGTCCAGCTCGCGCCCACGACGCAGGAGAAGCTCCTACGCGTCGATGAGGGGCGCGCCGCGCTGGGCGGCGACCCCGTAGGCGATGAGCGCGGCCAGCTCTTCATCTTCGAGCTCGAGCAGCAGCTCAAGGCCGAGGCCGACGCCGAAGTCGCCGCAGCCGAGGCAGATGCCGACGCCGACGCGGAGATCGAAGTCGAGGAGGCCATCGACGAAGAGGACGAGGACGACGGCGGGGACGAGCCCGCAGAAGAGGAGCCCGAGGAGCCATGAGCATCTACGACCGACCCGCCACGGACGCCCCCGTGTTCGTTCTTGCCGACTTGGACGACGAGGGCAGCCCCGTCGACATCGACTTCACGCAGCTGGGCCACGGCGAGGTCGTGCTCCACATCGAGGAGGCCGGGGGCGGGGTAATCGCGGTGCTCACCCGAGCCGGTAAGGAGCGGGTGTGGACGGTCGCGGCCGGTCAGGAAATCCCCGTCGGCGTGAAGAAGGTCCTCAACAAGACCTCCGTAGAGGTCGATGGGTACCCCGCCGACACCGCCACCAACGTCGCGAAGTTCCGCGCCTACGTCCTGAGCTGAACCATGGGATTCGGGTTCACCAACCGATTCGGCGACAGAGGTCGTCGCAGGCGCCGCGGAGGTGGCGGCCCGTCGGGGCCGTCTGTCGCAGAGATCTTCAGCCTCTATGGCGGCGGCATACTCGACGCGACCGATGGGATCGGTTTCTCGAGCGACCCCGACGTCGACACCTGGACCCCGATCGAAGGGGCCGCCACCTTCGGCGACTTCCTCGACAGCGTCGGCGCCAACAACGATCCCGAGCTCGTCACCTTGGACGGCGTCCCCGCCGTCGACTTCGACAACCTCGCGCCCGGCGAGACCCTCACGAGCGACGCCGACCCGAGCGCCTTCGACCCGCTGCACCTCGCCGAGGGCTCGACCGTCCTGTGCGTGAGTGCCCAGCGGCGGGGGCAAAACAACGTCTGGCTGGGCACCGCCAACCTCACGACCGACAACGGCGTGTTCCTGAACAGCGCCCCCGGAGTGCTGGCTTATGCCGTCTATGGGTCCTCGGGGCTCGTGTATCAGGTCGCCACGCCCGCCGCGACGCTGACGCTTGACCAGCTCCACCTCGTCGAGTGTCAGCAGTTTTTGGGCTATGGCGTGAGCGTGCGCGTCGACGACGGCGCAACGGCACGCACGGCGAACGTGACCAACGCCCACAGCGCGGGCACCGCGACCGGCGCAATGGTCATTGGGGGACGCGCCGACGAGGCCGTCGAGGGCGATGTGTCCCACGCCTGGATCGGCTGGACCGGCGCCGGGGGCCCCTTGAACGAAGAGGATCTCGCGTACGTCCGGCACCTGCTCGGCGTGCGCTTCGGTGAGCAAGTCACCGGCACCTACGACTACCCAACCGGTGACGCCGAGTTGGTCATCTGAAGAAGGAGAAGCCATGGCACTTTCGAACCTCAACAACCGCATCAGAAACGGCGCCACCGACGTCTACGTCGACAACCTCGACGTTGGTACCACCAACCCAAGCGCACGAATCAACATCTACGATTCCGAGGACGTTTTGCTCGCTACTGTCGTGCTAGGGAACCCCGCTTTCAACGCCTCCGGCACTACGGTTGCCGGTCGTGCTGAGGCTATTGGGCTACCCATCTCGGCAACCGCCGTCGCCACCGGTGATCCTGCGTACTACGAACCGATCGACCGCGACGGAAACATCATGTGGCGCGGTCAGGTCGGCTCCGACCTTACGCTTTCGAGCGCTACGCTCACCTCTGGCGAAACCTTCAACCTCACGTCGTTCACGCACACCCACCCCACCGGCTGATCCGAAGGACTCGCCGTGGCCGCTGCAGGTATCCTCGCGCTTGGAGACTGCATCCGACTCTATTCGACGTCGGGTGCAGGCTTCAGCTCGTCCGGAAACGGCACAGCCATCACTGGGTGGACCGACGACAGCACCTCTGGCGTCAATGCGACGAACGAGTCGAACACCCCAACCCACGCTGCCACGCCGCCCGCGCCCATGGTGGGGCCGGCAGCACAGTACGCCGACGAGAGCGACAACGGCTTCGACCTAGGGGCGCCCGACCTCAGCGGCGGCGAATGGACCTTCGTCTGCGCCCTCTACGCCAGCGGGCTGAGCGGCTTCCGCAACATCTTCAGTAGCGGCGGCGGGGCCGACGAGGGGTCGCTCTACACAAACGGTGGTGTCCTCTACTACCAGGAGTCCGGCACCCAAGAACCGTCGGGGATCACGCTCGTAACGGGCGAGGTCTACACCATTGCGTTTCACGCAAGCGCAACCCGCTACTACCTCGAGGTGCGAGACGACGAAGGAACACTCGTCGGGTCGCACACCTTCGAAACCTTCGGCACCCCAGTCGGCGACCCCCCAGTCGGCGTGCCTGGCGACCAGCCCGCCAGCCTCAAGATCCACACCTACGGCGGGTCGGGGGCGGGATGGTTCGGCTACGGATCGGTTTATGCGCTCTTCGACGCCGACAAGATCGCAAACAGCGCGGCACTGCACTCCCTGGCCCTCGAGGAAGCTATCGGCTCCTCGGGCATCGACGGCGCCATCGCAGAAACCGGCCTACTCGGCGGCGATAGTGCAACCGGCGACATCGAGCGCGACGGAGCCATTGCCGAAACCGGCCTGCTCGGCACTGACTCGATGGCCGGATCGATTCCGGAAACGGTCGACGGTACCATCGCCGAAACGGGTCTGCTCGGGTCGGACTCTGCTGTAGGCGACATCGAGCGCGACGGAGCTATCGCAGAAACGGGACTGCTCGGCACTGACAGTGCCACGATCGAAGGCGAGACGACCACCGCCGCCATTGGGGAAACGGGCCTGCTCGGTGGCGACTCGCTCGACGGATCGAACAGCTTCGACGACAACTTCGAGGGCTCGGGCGCGCTTCAAGGTTGGTACGCGTTCCAACCCGAGCGCCTTCCGGGGATCTCTCAGACAAACGGGCGCTATCTCGCCGAGGTCGACGACAACACCGGCGACATAACCCTCTGGTTCAACGGGAACACGGGCGCCGGGCACTTCCGATTCATGGCTCCGGGGACGGAGATCATCGTCCGGAACATCGGGATCGGCGTCAGCCCTGCAGACACTCAAACGGCGCCCCCGACCACGGGCGATCCGTACGCGTTCGGCGGCCTGCACTTCAACGAAGACCTGAGCAACCCGACCAACTTCTCCGCGCACATCGTCGCGGGCCACCGTGGCGGCGTCTTTCGAACTATTGAAACGAAGGTCACGACGTCAGGGGTGTCCGCGGTCGCCGACGAGGGATTCAACGCCCTGGGCGCCACCATCGCCCGGTGCGACATGCGGGCCTACCTAGACCCGGCCGGCTTCCTCTACATCTACTACCGAGCCCCGAATAGCTCGGACCCGTGGATCGAGGCCGCATGGCCCGGAGCGAGGCCGCAATTCGCGTCAGGCTGTCAGGCGGGGATCATCCCCTACGCAGCGGGCACGACGGGTCTCCCCTTCGTGGTGACCGCCGACAGCGTGCACGAGGTGCGTCCCGTCAACGGAGCCATCGCAGAAACCGGCCTACTCGGCACCGACAGTGCAAGCGCCGACATCGAGCGCGACGGTGCCATCGCCGAAACGGGACTCCTTGGGTCTGACTCCGCAACGGGCGACATCGAGCGCGACGGTGCCATCGCCGAAACCGGCCTGCTCGGCACTGACTCGATGGTTGGCGATCTACCCGTGGTTGGCGCCATCGCAGAAACGGGCCTGCTCGGCACCGACTCGGCCGAGGGCACCGTCGCGCGCGTGGGGGCCATCGCCGAGATGGGACTCCTCGGTGGGGACGCCGCCGTCGGCACGCTCACGGCGCGCGGCATGACGCTCCCGGTCATTGCTGGGGAGGCCTTGAAGCTCCACCGCCGGCCGCTGCAAGGCGGCGCCGTGCGACTCACCATCGAGTCCCCAACCCTCACGGCCGCCCACCCCGTCGGCCGCCGTAGCGTCGAGTTCACGCCCCCGAGCTCGGGGGAACACAACCTCATCATCCGGGGCGGGACCTCGAGCGCGCTGCGGACCATCGAGGCGGTGGCCGAGCCGTCGCCGTGGCCCACCTTCAGCGTGGCCTTCCTGGGTGACTCCATCACGGTGGCTAACCAAGCCCACGTGCTCAAGGGCTTCGTCGGAAGGTTCGGGGACGACATCGGCGCCAACGTGACGCTCCTCGGAACGCAGTCGACGACGTGGGATTCCACCAGCTACGCCCACGACGGCGCCGCGGGCGACGGCTGGGAGCAGTTCGACAGCCCTGCCCAGGTGCTGCAAGACGGCGGCGGCTTCAACCTTGTCGCCTACGAGACCGCGCTCGGCGCGCGCCCAGACGTCATGTTCATCAACCTGGGCACCGAGGACGCGCTCGACAGCATCGCCGCCGGCCGGTCGGTGACCGAGCACACCGACAAGGCCAAGGGACACATCGACAGCGTCATCGGTGGGATCACCGCCGCGTGGAACAACGTCGACATCGTCCTCTGCACGAGCCTCCCGGGCGCGTTCTTCCAGACCGACCAACAGCGCGCCTTCGTCTACGCCTACAACAGGATGCTCCTGGCCGAGTACGCGAGCGGCCAGGTAGCTCAGGTGCACGTTCTACCTGTGCACCTGTGTGTCGATCCCCACGTTGGTTACCCGTCCACCGACACGTGGCACCCCAACGACGCCACGCACCAGGCCGTGGCGGACATGCACCGCTGGTGGTGTGCCGCGAGGGTGCGCTGAAGGCGCTGGAGCTGAGCGATGATGAAGCCAGGAGGAGTGAAGAGCTGGGGACGTCGCCGACGGCGGGGTGGTTCCGTGGTCGTTCCAGGAGGCGTTGCCGACTCTATCTGGTGGGACTTTCGCAACGCGTCCTCACTCACGGTCGCCGAGCCGCCCGATGACGACCAGGTCACGGCGGTCACCTCAGTCTACGGCAGCGAGCCGCTCAGCACCCCAAGTGGCAATCCACTCGTGAACGCGAATGGTGTCGAGTTCTCGGGCGCAGCTGAGGGACTTCGGAGCGACCGCCCGCTTTCTTACTGGAAGGGTCTGCACGCCGCCGCCGGCAGCTACATCGGCCTCGTCTTCCGCATCGACAACACCAGCGCGTTCCGTTGCATCTTCGACACCACTGGCAGCGCTTCCGGCTCTGGTCATGGGGTGAGCTTCTTCCGGAACACGTCCGTGTTCTCCGTCGTCGTGGCCAACGGCGTCACGGGCGCGGTGAGCGTTTTCCGTGGGTCATTCGCAAGTGCGGGGGTGTGGGCTTTCGTTCGCCTCGTACACGACGCCGCCGGCTACCGCGTTCTGTACCACGGCGACACCGAGCTAACCGGGAGCATCAGCGTCGACGGGCACTCGATAGGCGATGCGGCTCAGGAGCCGCACTTCGGAGTCCTGGGCAACGGTGTCAGCTTCCCGCATCTCGGCCTCATTGCCGGAGGTGTCATCGTCCCGAACCGTCGCCCGAGCCCCTCCGAGGTCACGGCCTTGGATTCATTCATCCTCTCTCAGTACGGAAGCCTCCTCACGTGAACCGCTGTCCGACGAGCCAGAGCATGAAGCCGCTGGTCGACCGCCTCCGAGCCCTGCACCCGACGGCGCGGGCGGCCATCTTCGATGCCGTCGAGCGGAAGCTCGGCCCCGGCTCCCTGGCCGACCTCCAGCGCGACTTCGAAGGAACATGGCTTCGGGAGAATCAGATCGTCACCGACGAGGAGCTGCAGCCGGCGGACAAGAAGCCGCCCGCGCTGGTGGTGTTCACGGGGCCCCGCGGGGACGGCAAGACAATGGCCGCCTCCGTTCTCTTCAACCGCCTGATCGTGACGGGGAAGGCCAAGCGCCCGCGGATCTTCGCCGCCACCGAGGGGGACGTTGATAAGGCAGTCGTGCACGGCGACTCCGGGATCATGCGGCTCTACCACCCGAAGGACCCACAGCGACCGCGGTGGATCTCGAGCGAGGGACCCGCCGGTGTGCTGCGATACCCCAACGGCGTCGAGGTCCTCTGCTACTCGGCGAAGGTCTCGGAGGGCGCCGTCTCCTACAACGCCGACCTCGACCTCTACGACGACGTCGCAAAGTGGGGGGCGCGCGCCTACGAAGCCTGGGGCCACGCTCGTCTCAGCTGCCGGATCGGCATGGCGCTCGGCATCGTGGCGACCACTCGTCGCGGGACCAGCCTGCTCCGCCGTCTCCTCGGTGGCGAGCTCGAAGGCGTGCTCATGAAGCGGGGAGGCGACCTCGAGGCCAACAAGTTCAACCTCAGTCGCGCGTACTACGACCAGGTGCGTGCCGAGCTCGGCGAGACGGACTTCGTGCGCCAGGAGCTCGACGACGAGGACATCAGTGCCGTGAGCCCCTTCACGGGCCTGGACTTCGACTCCGCCCCGATCCGCGTGATCTCCGCCCCCCGCAGCGACTTCACGGAGGTGATCGTCGCCATCGACCCCGCGGAGGGGAAGGGAGGCGACCACGACGAGTGGGGGATCGGGTCGGCGGGCCGGCGCGCCGATCGACATGTTGTGGCCTTGGCCGATGCCTCCGGGAGCTACGACGACGACGAAGCATCAACGAAGGCGCTCGAGCTCTGCGAGATGTGGGACGCGTCGAAGATCGTCGTCGAGTCGAACCGCGGCCCGCGGGTGATGAACGCGATCCGCGCGGCCTACTACAAGAAGAAGCTCGAGGCGGTCGAGCTTGGCCTGGAACTCCGGCCCATGCCGGAGATCATTCCGGTGAAAGCGAAGGACGGGAAGCTGCTTCGCGCCGGCCCTCTGCTCGTACTCTATGCCCAGGGCACGCTGCACCACGCTCCCGGTCTCCGGCTCCTCGAGAAGCAGCAGCGCGAGTGGGACCCCGCTGGTCCCCGCCGGCCCCGCGTCGACGACCGCATCGACTGGTGGGTGCATGCGGTGCACTACCTGGCCGACCTCGGCGCGCTGGTTCGCACGGAGCTCGAGCACATCAAGGGCCTGGGCGACCGCGTCCGCAAGCTGAAGGGGAAGCCGCCCCGCGGTGACGTCAGCGCGTCAGGCCTCATCACGAGCGACCAAGTCCCGCCCGGGGACCCGCGCTCGAGCTACCGACCTCGCCGTCGCGGCCGCGGCGGCATCAGCAAGAAGAAGATCTGGTGAGCCCACGACGGCTCAGGAAGGAACGAGACATGGAGATCAGCAACGAAGACCGAGGACTCATCGAACGCGCCGGCCGGATGGAAGGCGTCGCCAACAGCCACCGAGCCGCCATCGCACGAGCGGTGCTCGCGCTGCTCGACGCGGGTGGTATCGAGCCCGGCGCCGGCGGTGACGACGCGAGGCTGAAGAAGATCGAGGCCGCGCTGTCCAACCTCGAGGTGCCCGATACCGAGGAGCTCAACCGCGAGATGGCGGACAAGGACGCGAAGATCGAAGCGCTGGAGGCTCGGCTCGCCCGACTCGAGGCCGAGCTCGGTGGTGCGCCAGCGGCCAAGGTCGCTGCATCGAAGGGAAAGTGATTCCATGACGGACGAAGGCGCGTTCCTGCAGGTCGGCCCCGCCAACATCCTCTTGTCCAAGGCGCCTGGCGTTCCGGACCCATGGTGCGTGAAGGTCTACGTCAGAGACCCCTTCGCCGATGACGACGAGCCGGCCCAACTCGCCTTTCGGCGCTTCGAGAAGCGTGAAGACGCAAGCGCGTTCGTCGCGGCTTGGGTGGCGCTCATGTCGGATGGGGACACCCGAGCCGCCGAGGTCGCCGCAACGGCACTCTTGCTCGAGCGGTTCGGCTCGCTGATCCTGGGGAGTCACCCGTCGCCGTCGGACTTCCGGGCGTGCGCGTGGCGCAACGAATCGTCTTGGGGGTGGACGGACCGAGACGCACCCGAGGGCACAAGGACCGGCCCCACGGCCAAGGCAGCCGCGGATGCCATCATCCCCAAACCAGGGGAATAGCGTCCGCTCACGGCTCGGCTCCCGCCTCCTGCACCGCCTCGGGAGCGCGGGCCCAGGCTTCCCACAGCTCGCGCTCGACCTCGGTGAGGCCTTCCTCGGTAGCCTGCGCCGCCCACGCACGAACGGCGCCGAGCACATCAGCGAGCTCCGCCACCGAGATGTGCGTGCCTGAGCCCGTCGGGGTCCGGCACCAGAGGCACACCCCCTCCCGGGCGGCTTCGGCCTCATACTCCAGGACGTAGCGCTCGATCTGGGTCCGGGTCTCGCGGTCCTCCCGGCGCTTCCGCTCGAGCTTCTGCTCCTCGGTCTCCTCCCCCGCCTCCTCCTTCTCGAGCGCCGCCACCAGCTTGAGGTAGGCGCGGACGTTCGCGTGGGCGGGGTTGAGCCGGGGGGAGTCGGCCGGCAGCTTCTGGATCGTCGCCGCCATGTGGTCGCTGAGCTTCCGGGCCGTCTCCAAGGGCGAGGCGTCCGGGTCCAGCACGAGCTCGACCCCATCCTCGTCGGCGCCGGCAGTCCCAAGGCCCCGCACCAGGTCGCGCTCCTTCAGCACCCGGTAGAGCGTCCGGGTCGAGACGTCGCCGATGTCCGCCGCCTCCTTCACGGGAAGGCCGTCCATGTAGGCCTCCACCGCTGCCTCGAGCTGGTCGCCGTCGGTGGGTGGACGCCCTGGTCCACGCTTCTCCTTCGGCGCCGGCCCCGGGTGGTCAGTGTTCACCGCGGAGTGTTCTTTGTTCTGAACACTCTGCTCATCTTTGAGCGCTCGCCGCAGTGTCGACACGCTCACGTCGCCTATGCGGGCAGCCTCGTTCAGCGTCTTGCCGGCGCGACGGGCCGCCAGCGCTTTCTCTAGTTTCTTCGGGTCAGTACGCGGCACAGGAAGCCCCCTCCTGGCCGTCGATGCCCACGACGCCGCTCAGCCTGTCTGGACAAC
>JAUHZF010000218.1 GCA_030426145.1 Polyangia bacterium | reverse complement strand
AAGGGTCGGGGTGAGTGGATTCGACCCGAGCTGCGCTGAGTCCACGAAGTGGACGAAGTGCAGGGAGGGCGACGGGCCAGTAAGCGCGAGCGAGTGTGACGTGAAAGCGAAGCGAGACGTGTGGGCTCTCCGGCCACCACGGAGTCAACATGTGAGAATCCACCCGTCACAACGAAGCGAGGCGTCGTGGTCCTTGGGACCGCGACGCCTCGTGGCTGTTGGTCGGGGTGAGTGGATTCGAACCACCGACTTCCTGCTCCCGAAGCAGGCGCGCTAACCAGACTGCGCTACACCCCGAACCTGGTGGGTGGGCCACCAGGGGCCGGGAAGATGTTACAAGGCCCCCGCCTTGTCAAGCACCTAGCGCCCATCTCCGATCGGTCACGGGGCGTAGCGGATGACGATCATGTCCCAGGCGTCGGCGGCGGTCCCGTTGGTGGGGGCAGGGCGGCTTTCGAGCTCGCCGAAGTCGAAGAGGACCTTGCCCGCCCAGGAGCCGACGACGACGATGTCGCCGTTGGGGGCGAAGGCCACGTCGCGCATCTCGGCCTCGCCTAGACTCGAGCCGGCGAAGACGTGGCTCCACACCACCTGGCCTGTGGGATCGAGCTCGAGCACGAAGCCCGTGTCGTGCTCGGGGTCGCCGGGGAGGGTGAGGCTGCCGTCGATGACGAGCTCGTCGAGGAAGGTGCCCGCGAGGGCGAGGCTTCCGTCGGGCGCGCGGGCGAGCTCGAGGTGTTTGGTGCGACCCGTCCACTGCCGTAGGTCCGTGAGGTTGCCCAGCGCGTCGAGATGCAGCAGCAGGCCGTCCGCCGTGCCCACCGGGGTGAGGGCCATGGGGCTCGTGGCCGGGCCCACGAGGCGGGCCGTGACGAGGTAGCCGCCGTTGCCATCCGCCACGATGTCTTGCGCGCGGACGTCTCCCTCCAGGGTGAAGGGCGTCGTCCAGATGGCGTTGCCCGTCGTGGCGTCGAGCACGTGCACATCCATGCCTCGCGCCGTGCCGTTGCTCGTGTCGATGAGCACCGCGATTCGGTCGTCGTGAGCGATGAGGGCGCGAGGGCTGTCGCTCCGGTCCGGATCCCCGAGGCTCTGGGCCCAGGCCGCAGGGGCGGCGGCGTCGCCGTTGGTGAGCCTCACCACGAGGCACTCGCGGGTTGCGGGCGCCGTCAGCGCCGTGTCGAAGAAGGTCTGCGCGGCCGTGTACGACGCGAGGAACACCGGGTCGCCGTCGACGACGTCGATGCCGCGGATGAGCTCGTCGTCGCTGAGGATCCCCTCGTCTCGCCACCACCGCAGGTCGAACTCGGCGTCGTACTTGATGGCGGCGGCGTTGCGGTTGCCGCAGTTGGTCTGGTCGACCGGCAGGGTGCTGCAGGCCGGGGACAGCTCCACACCCGCGCTCGGCGACAGATCGACGCTGCGATGGCCGCCGGCCACGAAGACCTCGGTGCCGTCGACCGCGAGCGACAGCTCGATGCTGCCGGTGCCGCCAAGGTTGCGGGAGCGCTGGGGCGTGCCGGCGGGGTCGAGGGCGATCAGCAGTGCCTCGGGCTGCCCCACCTCGTTCTCCCGCAGCGGGGGGATGTCGACCGCGCCGTCGAGCTGGCCCACCGCATAGGTTCGGTCGGCGGCGTCGACGGCGAGGCGCAAGCCGCGCTGCCCGAGCTCACCCACGACGGTGGTGTTCCAGATCCGGTCGCCGGGCTCGTGCACCGCGCCGCCGCTGCCGCCTGTGCCACCGCCGCCCGTCGTGGCGGCGCCACCTTGTGCACCCGCTCCGCCGGTCGCCACTGGGCGGTAGTCGACCTCACCGAGGCCGAGCAGCGACTCGCATCCCGCGAGGGCCAGCACGATCCCGAGCGCCACCACCCCGCGCATCAGAACCGCCCCTCCACACCCGCCCACGTGGGACCGACCACGAGCCCCACCTCGGTGTCTGGCTCCAGCGTGGCGTCGAGCACGAGCAGCGTCGCCCCCGTCGCGACGAAGATGCCGCCGAGCACGAACGCCACCGTCGAGCCCGTCGCGAGGGCGCGCGCATCGTCTTCGCGCGGCTGCAGCGTCGGATCGCAGGCGAGGCCGTTGGTGCAGCTCGCTTTCACCGCGTCGGCCTCGTCGAGCGCGAGGATCCCCGTCACCGTGCCTGCGGCGAGTCCCACCGCGCCCAGGCCGAGCGCGCCGGCGCCCCACCACCAGCCGATGGGCGGCTCCACTTCGGGGGGGCGTGTCATCGAGCTCGAGACGCCGCCGCCCTCGCTGAGATCGATGGTGAGCTCGCGACGCTCACCCGACTTCAGCGTGACCTTCTGTGCGCGCACTTCGCCCTCGTCGATGACGACCACGTCGTGCTCACCCACGTCGAGGTAGAGCGGCTCGCGCAATGACTCGAGAGGACGCGCTTTGCCGTCGAGCCGCACCTCGGCCCGGGCGGTGGCCGCCTTCAGGGTCAGCTGGAGGGTGGGGATCTTCGGCTCGAGCACCTTCAGCTCCTGCTTGGCCGTGAGCTTCGCTTGATGGAAGGCGGGGTTCGTTCCGCGGTCCATCTTCTCGTCGATGACGGCGCGGTAGTGGTCGCGTGCTTCGGCCCAGCGCTCGAGTCGGCGCTCGGCCTGCGCCATCGCGAGGACCAAGGTCGGCGCGTGGTACAGCTCTTCGGCCATGCGGAAGAGCCGGAGCGCTTCTTCGTATTGTCCTGCGTGAAGGGCCTCGTCGCCCTGCACCGCGAGAAAGCGCGCCGCGCCACGTACGGCCGCTTTGCTCTCGTCGAAGCCTTGGGCGGCCGCATCGACCGAGGGAAGCGACAGGCCGAGTCCGAGGAGCACGGCCGTGATGCGGAGGGTCCGCGCCACGTCAGAAACCCCAGGAACGCCGAGGCCCCTTCCCGCGAGGGTTGGGTGAGGCGGGAGACGCGGTGGCGGCCGAGGACTCGTCGTCGCTGCCAGCACCGTGGCCGCCGGCCCCTTCGTCGGGCTCGGCCGGGGGCTCTTCGTGACGCGGCGCCACCACCTCCACGTTGGCTTCGGCCTCGCCGTCGACCTCGGCCCGCATCGCGCGCAGCGGGCCTTCGGGCACGAGTCCGGTCGTGGCGCCGGACTGCGCCGCGCCGCCTTCGCGGCCTCCGCTCGCGACGACGGCGAAGACCGTCATGACCCCGAGGCTCAGGGCAGCAGCCGCGATGGCCAGCTTGGGCCAGCGCTCGCTCTGGGGGGCGGGCATCGGCAGCCCCAGCGACTGGCTGTGGTAGCTCTGCATCGACGGTCGCGAGGGAAAGGGCAGCGTGGCGCCCGCGATGGAGGAGGTGTCGGACATGCGCCGCACCTCGTTCGCGGCGCGGACGAAGGCGTCGCTCAGCTCGCGCGCGCTTTGGTACCGCAGGCTCGGGTTGTTGTTGAGCGCGCGGTCGAACACCGCCTTCAGCGGCTCCGGGAGCTCGGGGGCCAGCGACGACGGAGCCGGCAGCGGCTCGTAGACCAGCCGCGTCAGCACCTGCATGGCGTCCATGCCTTCGAAGAGGCGGCGGCCGGTCAGGGCCCGTAAGGCGATGGTGGCGAGCGCCCAGACGTCGGCCGTGTGGTCGACGCGGCTGAAGCCTCGGGCTTGCTCGGGGCTCATGTACTGCGGCGAGCCGAGCACGATGCCGGTCTGCGTCACCTCCGGTCGAGAGGGGGCAGGGGCACGCATGGGCTCCGGCTGCACCGGGAGGTCGGCCCCGATGGCCTTGGCGACGCCGAAGTCGACGAGCTTCACCGTCCAGTCGTCGGCGTCGCCCGCGAGGAACAGGTTGGAGGGCTTGAGGTCGCGATGAACGATCCCCGCCTCGTGCGCCTTGCGCAGGCCCTTGGCCGCCTGCACGACCACTTGCTCGGCGGCGGCCAGGCTGAGGTTGCCCCGGAGAAGACGCCGGTCGAGGTCTTCGCCCTGGAGCAGCTCCATGACGATGTAGGGCACCGTGCCGCCTTCGACGCCGTAATCACTGATGTGAACGACGTGTGGGCTCTGGATCTGCGCGGCCGCTTTGGCCTCCCGCACGAAGCGCTCACGCGCGATGTCGGAGGCCCCGAGCGCGGTATCCATGAACTTGATGGCGACGGGCGCGTCGAGCTGTAGGTGCACGGCCTGCCACACCGAGCCCATGCCCCCACGGGCGAGCTCACGTTGCAGGCGGTACTTCCCGCCAACGACCGCGCCTTCAGCCAGCCCGTGCATGCCCACAACAAGTCTAGCATGGTCACGTCACGTCATTCGGCGCGACATTTTGGGTCACATGGGCCTACAGGGGCCCATATGGTCGGTTGAGGTGTGCCCAAGAAGGGCCCTCTGAGAGGCTCAGCGCCGCGACTTCTGGTCGGGCAAGCGCGACCACGTCAGGTCCTCACCCATGAGCGTCGAGATCTTCTTTGGTCGCCGACCATCGATGCGCATGATGTAGAGGCCGGGCCCTTCGCCGGTGGTGCGGGTCGAGAAGAAGGCCACCAAGCGGCCGTCGGGGCTGCACGCGGGGTACGTGTTGCGACCACGGCCGGCCGTGATGCGCAGGCTGCCGCCGCCGGTCTCGCCGGTGGTGATGAGGTCGAAGTTGTCGTTCCAGCCCGCCATGTAGATCAGGCGGATGCCGTCGGGGTGCCGGCAGTAGGTCGGCGAGGCGGCGCTGAGGCCACCGGGAGAGACAGCCTTTCCTTCGACCCAGATCTGCTGGCTCCACTTGCCGGCGGCCGAGTAAGCGAGCTTGCCGGTGGGGGACCACGTCGGCTCGAGCGCGAGCTCGGCGTCGGCGGCCTTCTTGAGGTGGAACAGATCGGGGCCCCGGAAGATGTTGATCCCCAGCCCTTGGGCGATGGCGATCGCGACCTCGCTCTTGTCGCTGTTGAAGGCGAGGCCGTACACGGAGCCGCGCGGCGAAACCTTGAGCGGACCCGTCTTGCCGTGCTGGTAGACCTTGTAGGCGCCCCGGTTGCGACTCGCCGCGTAGAACAGCTCGTGGTCCTTCCCAAAGGCGGGCGACAGCGCCACGAGGTCGCGGTCGGAGATGAGGTGCGGGTCGTGGCCGTCGGAGTCCATCACGTAGACCTGCCGCTGCTTGCCCACCTTGAGCACGAAGCTCATCTGGCTGGTGAAGGCAGAGGGCGTTCCCGTGAGGGCGCCGATGAGGGCGTCGCTGATCCGGTGGGACTCGAAGCGCACGGTGTCGACGTTGCCATCGACCACGATGGTCTTGTCGTAGACGGCCTTGTCGCCGACATCGACGAGGAAGGCTTCGCCGCGGAGCTCGGCTTTGCCGTCGGGGCGGGTCTTGCCCGTCACCTTGACGACGGCCTCAGCGCCTACGTCCTTCCACGCCTTCACGTCGACCTTGGCGTCGCTGAGGTAGACCCCGTCGGGGGCCTTGTCGTCGGGCAGGACCTCGAACTCACCGGAGAGGTCGATGTCGCGCGGCACGACGCTGTGCAGGGTCACGTCGAAGCGGTCGCTCGACAGCGACGGCACGATGCCGATCTTGGGGAGCGGCTTGACGGGCTGCTTTCCGTCGTCACCGATGATGGTGATCTCGCGGATGAGCGCGTCTGCGTCCGGAGCCTTGTCTTGGGCGAAGCCGGGCGCCGCGAAGGTCACACCGACCAGTGTCGCGACGAGGAGCAGAAGGGCTTGGCGCATGTAGTTCGGACGTCTGTGCATCGCGTTTGATTCTCTGGCTCAAAAGCAGCCGAAGGTCGCGCCCCAGCTACTACCCGCAAAATCCGGGTACTTTTCTGGAGGGGGCGGCAGCTGTGAGCCCACTTTCGCCGCCGCGGCGGCCTTGGCCTTGGCGTCGACGGCCGGGTCACACCCTGAAGTCAACGAGTAGCCGGATACGTTCAGCCCAGAGATGGTGAAGACCACCCGCGGGCGGCAAGATTTCTGCACCGCTTCCGGGATCCCTTCACAAGAGAACCCGCCGCTGAGGGCCGATTGCACGCGGGCGCGGTACTGCTTGAAGGCATAGGCGCGGAGGGGGTCTTCTTCGTCGCCGCCTTCACCCGAGCCCGAGTCGGCCTTGCCGTCGCCCGACGATGGCGGGCCTCCGCCCTCGCCATCGGGCGCGCCGGGGTCGGCGTTGGGCGCGGCGCCGCCGGCGCCCTTCTCGCCCGGATCCTTCTCGTCGTTCGGATCCTTCTCATCGTCCTTCTTCTCGTCGCCGGGCTTTTCGTCCTGCTTCTTCGGCGCCTGGTCCGGATCGCTCTTGGTCGAGACCTGAGGCGCAGGCTTGGGCGAGGCGGCCTTGGGACTCGGTCGCGGGGGCGGCTTCTTGTCCCACATCTCGGGCATCTTGGCGCGAACCCGCTTGCCATGGCCCTTCAGGAGCGGCGACTCGGTGTCGAGCACCGGTTTGACCTTCACGGGCACGGCGTCGCCGGCCGTGATGGCGGGGGCGTTCGCGTGGCGTGCGTTCTCGAGCGAGAGCAAGGCCAGCGTCCAGGCCACCACCGATAGCGCCCCGAAGAGCGCGACCAGCAGCTCGGAGCCGCGATAGGACGACGGCTCCACCGCGGCGCTCACTTCAGCTCCTCGATCTCGGGCTCGACCAGAAGATTGAGCCCGTCGACGCCAGCGGCGCGCGCGGCCGCGACGACCCGGGCCACCACGCCGTAGCGGGCGGCCTTGTCGGCGCGGATGTAGAGCTCGCGCTCCGTCTGGACCCGTGTGCTCTGCAGAAGAACTTCCTCGATATTCGACGTGACGTTCTTCTCACCAAAGAAGATCTGCTCGTCCTTGTCCACAGACACGACGAGCTTGCTGTCGCGAATGGGGGTGCTCGTCGCGTTGACCCTCGGAAGCTCGACCCGTAGCCCGGACGTGAGCAGGGGAGCGGTCACCATGAAGACCACGAGGAGCACGAGCATGACGTCGACGAGCGGCGTCACGTTGATGTCGGCGAAACCTCCACGGCGTCGCCGACGACCTCCACCTCCGAGCGAGGCGGCCACGTGTTACCTCGGAGCTCCCGCGGCGGTGGGCGTCCCGCGGCGCTTGGTGGTCACGAGCGCAACCCATCCCGCAGAGGAGGACTCGACCGCCGCGAGCAGGTCGTCGGCTCGCTTGGCGATGGCGTTGTAGGCGATGACGGCGGGGATGGCGGCGAAGAGGCCGATCGCGGTCGCGATGAGCGCCTCGCCGATGGCGGGGGCCACGACGGGGAGCGAGGCCGTCTTCTCCTTGCCGATACGAAGGAACGCATCCATGATCCCCCAGACGGTACCGAACAGCCCGATGAAGGGGCCGGCGGAGCCGATGCTGGCGAGGATCCCCATGAGGGTGGACGCGCGCTGCTCCTCGTCGACCACGGCCCGCTTGGCTACGGCGTCGAGCATCTCGCTGCCGTGGGCGACACGGCGGCGAAGCGCGATGACGACCCGGGCCCCGGGCGCGTCCTCGTGGTGGCGCGCGATGTCGAAGAGGTGCTCGGCATCCTCCGCGGCTGCGGCGTCGATCTCGAACAGGCGCTCGGCCTTGGCCCATCGTCGAAGCTGCATGAGCTTGAGGATGGCCACGAACCAGACCACCACCGCGGCGAGGATGAGGGACCAGACGACGACGAAAACCGGACCCGAGGCGTTGAGGATCAGCGCGAGCGGATCCATCTCCACCGTCTCGGGAGCGGCGGCGGCCTCAGGGGCTGCCTGAACCCAGGTCGATAGGGCTTGGTAGGTCATGTGACACAGGGAGGATGCCAACGAGGAAACGCAGCGAGGAAACGCAGCGAGGGAAGGCCAGCGAGCAGGCATCATCGGGGGCGCTTCGGGTCGCGCCCCCCGAAGGGATCACTCGTCGGCGAGCAGGATCTCCACGCGCCGGTCGGCGGCGGAGCCCGTCTCGGGGCCTGTGGCGTCCATCTCTCCACGCGAAGAGGTGGCGATGCGATCTTGGGCGAGGCCCGCGTTGGAAAGGAACTGGCCCACGCTGGCCGCGCGCCGCTGTCCGAGGGCCCGGTTGTAGCTGTCGGGACCCACCTTGTCGGCGTGACCGACGAGGTTGATGTTCTTGCCCTTGCCGGGCCCCTCGTTGAAGCACTTCACGATGCCTTCGAGGGTGGAACGGGCACCGGGCGACACCGAAGCGGAGTCGAAGCCGAAGTTGGGCTCCGGCAGCTTGCACATGTCGGTGATGCGCCGGTCGACGCTCACGTTGCTCGTCTCGTCATCGTCGTCGTCGCCAGTCCCCGCGGCGTCGGTGTTGTCCATCGTCGCCGAGGTGTTGGCGGGCTGGTCGGCGTCCGCCGCCGTCTTGGGCTCGGGCTTCGGATCGTCGCCGCAACCGGCGAGCGCGAGAGGCGCGGCGAGGATGATGGAAATGGCGGTCTTCTTCATGAATACGGCTCCCCTTGAGGGTGTAGGCTTTCGGGGCTCGTGAGGTGCTCCGCCCTAGCATGGGGCTGAACAGTTGGCGAGGGGTGGGGCCGCTCGCGATGAGCCCTGTGGGCATGACGATGAGGGGCACGAGAGCCCTCAAACGGCTCACGCCCGTTGGTCGGTTTTGTAGGTGGTACGCCCACAAGACGCCGTGGTCCCGTCAAGCATTCCTTCGACGGCGAAGACGACCCCAAAACTCTGGTCTCACGCGAACATTTCAGTAGCGACAGATCATTGCCCACCGTCGTCCGTCTAGGCGGCATGGCGAGATGGGATGTCATCGCCAGCGCCCTCGGTGCGTCCGCGGTGCTGCTGGCAGGGGTGGGCTGCGGCCCGAAAATGACCACGGTCGGCGTTTCGGGGGATGGCATCCCGCGAGACGCCTGGTCCCGAGGTGTCTACGAGTACAACCGCAACTGTGCCGGTTGCCACGGCGAGAACGGCGAAGGCGAGGACGACGCGCCCCCGCTCATCGGTGAGGGCGCTTGGCCTCAAACGCGCGATGGGCGCGACATGGCCTTCGAGACCGCCGCCGATGCCTACGCCTACGTGAAGGAGAACATGCCGCCCATGGAGGCCGGCGAGCTCGCGGATGGCCAGTACTGGGTCATCCTCCACTACTTGCTGAAGGAGCACGGGCGGAAGCTGCCGGCCGAGCTGTCGGCCGAGAACGCCGCTGGCGTGACCCTACGCTGAGCCGGCCGCGTAGTGCGCCTCGAGCGCGTCGACGAGGCCCGGGCCGGTGCTGACGTCGGCGGTGACGCTGACGGTCAGCCCGTGGCCTTCGGCGGTCGCGGTCGTGATGGGTCCGATGCTCGCGATGGTGATGCCCTCGAGTCGGGGCTTTGCTTCTTCGCCGAGGCGCGCCACGAGGTTGTCGACGGTGCTGCTCGAGGTGAAGAGAAGGGCATCGACGCCTTCGTCGAGGGTGGCCACCAAGGCCTCCGTGCCGCTCGCGGGCACCGTCTCGTAGACCGGCACCACGTCGACCTCGAAGCCTGCTTCGCGCAGGGTGTCGGGAAGAACCTCCCTCGCGACGAGGGCACGTGGCAGCAGGACCCGTCCGCGGCGTTCGCCTCGCGCGTCGAGGATCGCGGTCGCCAGCTCTTCGGCCACGAATCGCGGCGCCACGATGTCGGCGCGCACGCCTCGACCCCGCAGGGCGGCGGCGGTGGCGGGGCCGATCGCAGCCACCTCGGCGCGTCGGAAAGCGCGCGCGTCGCGCTCGGCTTCGTCGAGCGCGCGCCAGAACCAGTCGACGCCGTTGGGGCTCGTGAACACGACGAGATCCACCTCGTCCATGCGGTCGATGGCCCTCAGCACCGCCGGCGGGTTGGGGGGCGGCCGCAGCGCGATGGTGGGGTGGGCGAGGGGCTCGGCCCCGCGTCGACGCAGGTCGTCGGCGGTGGCCGCGATCTGATGGGCGGGACGCGTGACCACGACGCGTCGACCGAAGAGCGGCCACCGGTCGAACCAGCGCCGCTTCTCTCTCCCGTCGAGCGCGGCGCCGATCGCGGCCACGGCACCAACCGGGGCCGGCATGGCCGCCAGTCGACCCAAGGTGGTGGCGTGCGTCCGTTGGGTGGGGAGGCTCGCGTCGGTGACCACCACCACCGGCGCGTCGTCACCGTGACCTTCGGCGCGCCAGCCATCGACCGCCTTCGACCAGTCCCCGGTCGCGTGAGCCAGGGCGTGGCGGTGCGGCGCGAGGCCGGCGAAAGCGACGGCGGCGGCGATGGGGTCGACGCCGCAGACCACCTCGACCGCGCGGGCCATCCCCTCGAGCAAGCTCGTCAGACTGGGCAGCGCATCGCCGTGGGCAAGCACGACCACCGAGCGCTCGGCGTCGCGGTCGCGAAGGAAGGCCTCGACGTCTCCACGCCACAGGCTGCGTCGCTCGTCGGGGGCGAGCGACGCCACCGCCTCGGTGACGCCAGGCCCGACCAGGATTCGGTCGGCCGTCGCCAGCAGTCGCGCCGCCCGGCGGGTGAGGAGCTCTGGGTCGCCGGGGCCTGCCCCGACCAGGTAGGTCCATCCCGCCTTGGCCCCATCGGTCATGGTCGGCGTGTAGCACGGCTACACGGAATTTGACCGTCGCGCGCCCGCCTTGGCGTACATTCGGGGCCATGCGGGTACGCTTCGTCATCGCCGCATTGGCCCTCGCGGCCCCTGCTTGTTTCTTCGAGCTGGGCGAGCTCGTCGAGCCCGGTGTAGGCGGCGCGGGCGGTGACGGAGGCAGCACCGTGATGTCCTCCTCGAGTGTCGGAGGTGGTGGAAGCTTGCCCGTCGACTGGTGGGACGGGCGCTTCACGCGCCGACATCGCATCGATTTCCTC
The DNA here is from genome assembly GCA_030426145.1 of Polyangia bacterium. Lineage (GTDB taxonomy): Bacteria > Myxococcota_A > Polyangia > Polyangiales > Polyangiaceae > JAPYTK01. The sequence continues at coordinate 5,300 of JAUHZF010000218.1, read as the reverse complement.
GACGTCACGACCCCCGTCAGCGACGCACGCATCCCCGTCGTCTTGCCCATGGACTTCGCCTACGGTGATGCCCTCGTCGACGGTAGCGACCTCCGCTTCATCGACGATGATGGCACCACACTGCTCAGCTACGAGATCGAGCGGTTCGACGCCGTCGCCGGTTCCATCATTTGGCTCCGTGTGCCGGAGGTGACCCCCGGCGACCACGTCTGGCTCTATTACGGGCGGCCGGACGCGCTCGCCCAGAGCGACCCGGCTGCGGTGTGGGCGGGGTATCAAGGCGTCTACCACCTGAACCAAGATCCCTCGGCGAGCGGGCCGATCGTCGATGCTTCCCCCAACCAGAAAGATGGCACCCCGACTGGGTTCGCCGCCGGTGCTTCCGTCGAGGGCAAGACGGGGGCGGCCATCGACTTCGGTCCCACCGCATCGCGCGGCATCACCATCGACGACGACGCCGGTTTCAGCATCGGCGCTGGCGAAGACCTCACGGTCGAGCTCTGGATGAAGTGGGATCCCGCGCGCGGGGGCGGCTACCTCCTGGCCAACGAAGGGTGCTGCATCGGTTACTCGACGTCGATGGTCGGGCAGACGGGCATCGTGCGGCAGTCTTGGCGCTCGGGAAGCTGCTGCGCCATGCCCCAGGAGGGCGACTACGTCTATGTTCAGCGTGGATTGCCTGGCGGGGATAGCGACACCGACTGGCACCACGTGGTGCTCGTCTTCGACCGCAGCGTCTCCCAGACCGCGCGGTACTACGTCGACGGGGCACTCTGGGAGGAGGGCGCCATCGACGCGGCGCCGGGCCAGGGGAACAATGGCCAGCTGCGCCTCGGGGCCGACTTCAATGGCGACGAGAGCTTCGCCGGCATCCTCGACGAGTTCCGGTTCGCCAAACGCATCTACGGGGTCGCGGAGATCCAGCTCAACTACGCGGCGTCGGAGGGCAACCTGCTGTCCTTCTCTCCCGTGGAGAGCTTGTAGTCGTTTGCCCTACCTCGTGTGACCACGCACGGTACGCATCCTGGTTCCCCGCGGGTGGCCCCGTGATACGCTGAAGCGAACGTGGGGCAGCAGGCCAAACGAAAGCCTCGGGCACCTCTTCAATTGGGGCGTTACGAGATCCTCGTGCCGCTCGCGAGCGGCGGCATGGGGACGGTCTACGTCGGAGCCGTGCGCGGTGCGGGCGGCTTCGAGCGTGAAGTCGCGGTCAAGCTCATCCACGATCACCTCCGCGAAGAAGAGCAGTTCACCGCCGATCTGCTCGAAGAGGCGAAGCTCGCGGTGCGCATTCGCCATCCCAACGTGGTCGGCGTGCTCGATGCGGGCGAAGAGGCGGACGGGGTCTACCTCGTCATGGACTACGTCGAAGGCGACTCCCTGGCGGGCCTCATGCGACGCATGCGCAAGATGGACCGCGCCATCCCGGCCCAGGTCGGCCTTCGCATTCTTCGCGACGCGCTGCTGGGCCTTCACGCGGCGCACGAGCTGGTCGTCGACGGCAAGCCGGTAGAGCTCGTCCATCGAGACTTCACCCCGCAGAACATCCTCGTGGGGGTCGATGGTATCGCGAAGCTCACCGACTTCGGTGTCGCCAAAGCCGCGAGTCGAAACAGCCACACGGCCACCGGCCTCGTGAAGGGGAAGCTGCACTACATGCCCCCCGAGCAGGCCAAGGCAGAGCCCATCGATCGCCGCGCCGACATCTGGTCCGGCGGCGTCATCGCATGGGAGCTCCTGGCGCGGCGCCGCCTCTTCAGTGACCTGAATGACGCCGCCATCGTGCTGCAGCTGGTCTCCAGTCTGCCCCCGCCCTTGCGCAGCGTTCGCGACACCATCCCGATCGCGCTGGAGCGGGTCGTGCAGAAGGCCTTGTCGCCTCTCGACGATCGCTACCTGACGGCACAAGACTTTGCCCAGGAGCTCGAGGCGGCGGCCGAGGGGCTTGGAGGCCTGGCCAGCACCGAAGAGGTGGCTGCCTTCACCAAGGCAGTCACGCGAGAGAAGCTCGAGAAGCGACAAGAGCAGATCGAGCAGGTCCGCGTGCTGCGCAACTCGCTCGACTCGCTCACGGAGCCCGAGAAGGAGACGCCGAACACGCCGAGCGACTTCGGTCCGGCGAGGACGTGGTCTGCGGAAGAGGTCGTGATCCACGACGACCCGTCTACCGGGGCGACGCAGTCCCCCGTCTCGATCACCCCCGCCGAGACGCTGCGGTCGCGCCCACCGTCTCGATTCATGCTGCTCGGTGCTGCGGCCCTGGCGCTGGTGATCGGGGGTGGCGTGGCGGCTTGGCTCAGCGGGAACCGGCCCGACGCCGAACCGCCGGCCGCGGCAGACGTCACGCCGCCCGTCGATGCCCCTCCCGCTCCGGTTGCGGCCCCTCAACCCGAGGTCGTTTCGCCAGCGCCCTCGGCGACGGCACCTGAGACCAAGCGACGTTCGTTTCGCAGTCCCTCCGTCATCGCCAAGGTCCTGATCGGCGACGACGCGCTCGACGTGAGCCCGGGACGCGAGGTGACGGTCGAGGTGGCGACCGACGTGAAGACGCTGACCGTGGTGAGCGCCAACGGTCAACGCAAGACCGTTTCCTTGGGCGAAGGTGACGAGGTCACCGAGGTTCGATTCGCCGCGGCGTCACCACTTCCCGCTGCGCCGCGTCCCGATTCTCCTCCGACCCCGCCTCCGCCGGGGGATGGACTCGCTCCCAACCCGTTCGACTGACGCCATGGCATTCACCCGCGCGCTGCTCGTCGCTTCGCTTCTCACCGCCGTCGCTCCTGCCGCATGGGCCCAGGACGACGCATCCAACGATGCCCCCGCATCCGAGGATGGCACCGACAAGAAGGTCGCGCGCGAGAACTTCCAGGCCGGAACCAAGGCCTACCGCAACAAGGACTACCTCGTGGCGGCGCGCGCCTTCGAGGTCGCGCACCGGCTCGCGCCGCACCCCTTCGCGGTCTACAACGCGGGCATCGCGTGGGACGACGGCGGGCGCCCGGGACGCGCCGCGGACGATCTCGTCGAGGCGCTCGCGATGGGAGAGCTCGAGCCCAAGATGACCGAAGACGCGCAGAGCCGTCTGGAGCGCTTGCGCAAAGCGGTAGGTGTGGTGTCGGTCGAAGCGCCGCCGGGCGCCAAGCTCGACCTCGGCCACATCACCGGGGGCTCTGCCTCACGCGCGGTTCACCTTCCGCCGGGCACGTACTCGGTGCGCGTCACCTACGCCAACGGGCAGATGGACGAGCGGGAGGTCACCGTCGAGGTGGGCAAGACCGAAGCGCTGACGTTCGAACTGCAAGAAACAAAGCCGGCCGAGCCGGCGCCCGTGCGCGTGACACCACCCGACGACGTCGAAGCGGATCCCATGGGGCTCTACATCGGCGGCGGGATCAGCCTCGGCCTCGGCGTCTTGGCCGGCGCGGCCGCGATCGGACTCGGGGTGACGGCACTCTCGGCGCGCGACACCTTCGTCGAGTCGGGCAACACCGACGCCGACGCACGTGATGAGGCGGCGACCCTACGCACCGTGACCAACGTCATGTGGATCGTGGCCGGCGTGGGCGCGGTCACCGGGGTGACCCTATTCACCGTAGGGGCGGTGTCGGGGGGCGGCGACGAAGGGGTCGAGGCCGAGGTGCAAGCCACACCCACTGGCCTCATGCTGCGCGGCCGGTTCTGACCGAAATTGAGCCCCATCGCCCCCTCGGTGGCATGATGCGCCCTCGATGACGTGGGAGGGTTCAGCCGGCTGGCGGCCGTCAGGGCAGCAGCAGCTTGAGCAGCGGTCCGATGGGGGCGCGAAGTTTGCCGCCCACCACGAAGGTCTCGGCCGCGTCTCCCGGGAGCTGAACGTCACGCGGGAACGTTCGCCGCTGCGCCTCTACGCCGAACACGCTCCACCCGGCGGCCAAGCGCCACACCGGGCCTGGGTTGACCAGATCGACGGCGCCCGCACCCTGAAACCAGAACCCGGTCTTGAGGTGCAAGAGCTCCGTCTCCACGCCGAGCTCCGCGTAGGAGAAGCTCGAGAGGCCGTAGGTGGCGCCAACGGAGATGAGCAGAGGCGAGTTGAGGGGATTGGCCGGCTCCATCCACGTCAGCAGACCGAGGCGCAATCGACCGAACCCCACCACGCGCTCGGGGGCGAAGGCGTAGCCCACGCCGCCGTCGAGATCGATGTCCGGCAACAGTTGGACGATATGGTCACGCGTGGGTTGCCGGACGACCGGAGCGGGTGTCGGCGGCGTAGGTTCCGCGTCGGAAGCGTCGATATGTTGCGCAGGGGCCTGCTTCGACCCCGGAGAAGGAATTTGGGCATTGACGCTAGCCGCTGAGACGCCAACAAGGGACGTCGTGGCTGCGGCCACAAACAATCTCGACCAACGTCGACGACTTCGTAGGCGGGGGATGGGAAGCACCACCGGGTTCCTAGTGGAGCCTGGGGAAGACATAAAGACCAACAGCACCCGGAACATCTGAAGGGTGCTTAGAAAGGGAACTATGAAGTACTTGAAGTCATTGTTGGCGATTGCGGTGGCCAGTGCCGCCCTCACCGGTTGTGCGTACGGCGGCGTTGGCGTTGCCGACGGCAAGGCGGTCGTTCTCCGTAACGACTCCTTCCTCTTTGGCGCGCTCCGTTCGGCCTTCGTTTGCCAGGTTCAGGATGGCGGCCTCGCCAACTGCCAGGAGAACGAGGCTCCCTGACAATGCTGGTTCGGCCGGGCCTCCTAGAGGCTCGGCCGCCACTTATTTATCTTTCCTTTGCTCTCTCGTAGCGACCGGCGAAGCAGCGCGTGCATTGCGCTCCTCCTCGCCGTGCTGACCGCCTGCAACGACAAGTCGGGCGATCAGAATGCCGAGGGAAGCACGGCGGAGGCCGATGCTCCGCGACACGCCATTTCGGTCACCGTGAAGGGTGAGAAGGGCGAGGCTTTGGTGCTCTTGTCCGTGCCCGACGGTTGGTCCGACGCCAAAGTAGCCAAGAGCCTCACAGCGCCTCTGCACGCGGTGCAGAAGTCGTGCGGTGCGGGCGAACGCCCCGACTATGCCCTCGACGTGGCCAAAGGGAAGGTCGAAGGCGTCACCACGCAGGTCGACGAAAACGCCGACGACTGCGTCGTGAAAGCGCTCAGCGGGGTCGTCATCGACGACGCGACCGGTGCGCCCACGGGCAAGGTCTACGTGCGGTGGCCCGCGGCCACCCCGAAGGCGTCCTCGACCTGAGCCCGATCCATTGGGGCAATGGTGTCCATTGCTTCACGCGACGACCGAAAAGTTGCGGCGCCATCCTTCGGTGA